>NZ_JBDJNE010000008.1:0-192046 GCF_039674265.1 Brucella sp. TWI559 | reverse complement strand
TTGACGTTACGCTGATCGTGCCGATCGCAATGGAAGAGAAGCTCCGCTTCGCTATCCGTGAAGGTGGCCGTACCGTTGGTGCAGGCATCGTCGCTTCGATCATCGAGTAATTAGATTTGTGCAGGAGCGTCTCTCCGGAGGCGCTCCGCGTAACAAGGAACAGATCAAATGAACGGTCAAAACATCCGCATTCGCCTCAAGGCGTTTGATCATCGGATCCTTGACGCTTCGACGCGGGAAATCGTGTCGACTGCCAAGCGTACCGGTGCCAATGTGCGCGGACCGATCCCACTGCCAACACGGATCGAAAAGTTCACAGTAAACCGGTCGCCGCACATCGATAAGAAGAGCCGCGAACAGTTCGAGATGCGCACGCACAAGCGTCTTCTCGATATCGTTGACCCAACCCCACAGACTGTTGACGCGCTCATGAAGCTCGATCTGTCTGCCGGTGTTGATGTCGAGATCAAGCTCTAAGCGGCTTGAGGACGGAAGGAACGAACCCGATGCGTTCAGGTGTTATCGCACAAAAGCTGGGCATGACCCGCGTCTATAACGACGCCGGCGAACATGTACCAGTGACAGTTCTCCGCATGGAAGACTGCCACGTGGTCGCTCAGCGTACAGTTGAAAAGAATGGTTACACGGCTGTTCAGCTTGGCGTTGGACTTGCCAAGGTAAAGAACACAACCAAGGCTCTGCGCGGTCATTTCGCGAAGGCTGAAGTTGAGCCTAAGGCGAAAGTTGCGGAATTCCGCGTTTCTCCTGAAAACCTGCTCGAAGTCGGCGTGGAAATCACTGCCGAACATTTCGTCGCCGGCCAGAAGGTCGACGTGACGGGTACTTCGATCGGTAAAGGCTTTGCCGGTGTTATGAAGCGTCATAACTTTGCTGGTCATCGTGCATCGCACGGTAACTCAGTGACCCACCGCGCTCACGGCTCGACCGGTCAGCGTCAGGATCCAGGTAAAGTATTTAAAGGCAAGAAGATGGCCGGTCACATGGGTCAGACCCGTGTAACCACGCAGAATATCGAAGTCGTTTCGACTGATCTCGATCGCGGCCTTATCCTTGTCCGCGGTGCAGTTCCTGGCTCAAAGGGTGCATGGATCTACGTTCGCGACGCCGTAAAGGTTTCGCTGCCTGATAATGCTCCCAAGCCAGCTGGTTTGCGCCAAGCAGCACAGGCCAAGGTAGAAGCTGCTGTAGTTTCTGAAACTGCAGCGACTGAGGGAGCCGAATAATGGATCTCACAATTACAACCCTTGAAGGCAAGGATGCCGGCCAGGTCAAGTTGAACGAAGCTATCTTCGGTCTTGATCCACGCGACGACATTCTCCAGCGCGTCGTGCGCTGGCAGCTGGCTCGCCGCCAGCAGGGCTCTCACGATGCCAAGGGCCGCAGCGACATCAGCCGCACCGGTTCGAAGATGTATAAGCAGAAGGGTACGGGTCGCGCTCGTCACCATTCGGCCCGTGCACCGCAGTTCCGCGGCGGTGGTCAGGCTCACGGACCGGTTGTCCGTACGCATGATCATGATCTGCCAAAGAAGGTTCGCGCTCTCGGCTTGCGTCACGCTCTGTCGGCTAAGGCAAAGGCATCTGACCTGATCATCATCGATGATCTGGCAGCGTCTGAAGCCAAGACAAAGCAGCTTGTGTCGCAGTTCGCAAAGCTCGGTCTCGAAAATGCACTTCTTATCGGTGGTGCAGAGCTCGACGTGAACTTCCAGCGCGCTGCTTCGAACATCCCGAACATCGACGTTCTGCCAGTACAGGGCATCAATGTTTACGACATCCTGCGTCGTGGCAAGCTCGTGCTTTCCAAGGCAGCTGTCGAAGCACTCGAGGAGCGTTTTAAATGACCGATCTTCGCCATTATGACGTGATCGTCAGCCCAGTCATCACCGAGAAGTCGACCCTTGTTTCCGAACATAATCAGGTCGTCTTCAACGTAGCCCGCAAGGCGACGAAGCCGGAAATCAAGGCTGCAATCGAAGCGCTCTTCGGCGTCAAGGTTAAGGCTGTAAACACCACTGTGCGCAAAGGCAAAGTGAAGCGGTTCCGCGGCATTGTCGGGCGCCAGAGCGATGTCAAGAAAGCGATCGTAACTTTGGCTGAAGGTCAGAGCATCGACGTTTCGACAGGTCTCTGAGAGGCCATGGAGTAAAGACAATGGCACTCAAGCACTTTAATCCGATCACACCAGGCCAGCGTCAGCTGGTCATCGTGGACCGTTCGGAACTCTACAAGGGCAAACCGGTCAAGTCATTGACCGAAGGTTTGTCCAAGAAGGGTGGCCGTAACAACACCGGTCGTATCACTGTCCGCTTTCAGGGCGGCGGTCACAAGCGTTCTTATCGTTTCATCGACTTCAAGCGTCGTAAGCATGATGTCGTAGCGACTGTAGAACGTCTGGAATACGATCCAAATCGCACCGCGTTTATCGCGTTGATCCGCTATGAAGACGGCGAGCTGAGCTACATTCTGGCTCCGCAGCGTCTGGCAGTTGGTGACAAGGTCATTTCCGGCCAGTCCGTCGACGTCAAGCCAGGCAATGCAATGCCGCTGTCGTCGATGCCAGTTGGTACCATTATCCACAATGTGGAAATGAAGCCGGGCAAGGGCGGTCAGATTGCACGTTCGGCTGGTGCTTATGCACAGCTCGTCGGTCGCGATCAGGGCATGGCTATCCTGCGTCTGAACTCGGGCGAACAGCGTCTGGTTTCGGGTGCATGCTTTGCAACGGTTGGTGCAGTATCCAATCCAGAGCACAGCAACATTAATGACGGTAAGGCCGGTCGTTCGGTTTGGCGCGGTAAGCGTCCACACGTTCGCGGCGTTGCCATGAACCCAGTTGACCACCCGCATGGTGGTGGTGAAGGCCGCACTTCTGGTGGTCGTCATCCGGTCACGCCTTGGGGCAAGCCTACGAAGGGTAAAAAGACCCGTTCGAACAAGGCGACCGATAAGTTCATCATGCGTTCGCGTCATCAGCGCAAGAAGTAAGAGAGGTAGTCTGAAGTGGCTCGTTCAGTTTGGAAAGGTCCGTTCGTCGATGGCTATCTTCTCAAGAAAGCTGAGAAGGTACGCGAGGGCGGTCGTAATGAAGTTATCAAGATGTGGAGCCGTCGCTCCACGATCTTGCCGCAGTTCGTTGGCCTGACCTTCGGTGTTTATAACGGCAACAAGCATGTGCCGGTATCGATCTCCGAAGAAATGGTTGGACATAAGTTCGGTGAATTCGCGCCGACGCGTACCTATTACGGTCACGGCGCGGACAAGAAGTCAAAGAGGAAGTAACAGATGGGCAAGGCCAAGGCTCCCCGCCAGCTTAAGGATAACGAGGCGAAAGCCGTCGCCCGTACGCTTCGCGTCAGCCCGCAGAAGCTTAATCTTGTCGCGGCACTTATTCGCGGCAAGAAAGTTAACGCGGCACTTGCTGATCTGACGTTCTCGCGCAAGCGGATCGCGGAAACAGTGAAAAAGACGCTCGAATCGGCTATCGCCAACGCAGAGAACAATCATGATCTCGATGTTGACGCGCTGATCGTTGCTGAAGCTTATGTTGGCAAATCAATTGTCATGAAGCGTTTCCACGTTCGTGGACGTGGTAAGGCAAGCCGCATCGAAAAGCCGTTTTCGCATCTCACCATTGTTGTCCGCGAAGTTGCGGAAAAAGGGGAGGCCGCATAATGGGCCAGAAGATTAATCCGATCGGTTTTCGTCTCGGCATTAACCGCACCTGGGATTCGCGTTGGTACGCAAATACCGGTGAATACGGCAAGCTGTTGCATGAAGACGTCAAGATCCGTGAGTATCTTAAGAGCGAACTCAAGCAGGCTGCGATTTCCAAGATCGTAATCGAGCGTCCGCACAAGAAGTGCCGCGTGACGATTCACTCGGCTCGTCCGGGTATCATCATCGGCAAGAAGGGTGCAGACATCGAAAAGCTTCGCAAGAAGCTTTCCGAGATGACGAATTCCGATACGTCGCTCAACATTGTTGAAGTGCGTAAGCCGGAAGTCGACGCGACGCTCATTGCTCAGTCGATCGCTCAGCAGCTCGAACGCCGTGTGGCATTCCGTCGCGCCATGAAGCGTGCCGTTCAGTCGGCAATGCGTCTCGGTGCTGAAGGTATCCGTATCAACTGCTCCGGTCGTCTGGGCGGCGCTGAAATCGCACGTATGGAATGGTATCGCGAAGGTCGCGTTCCGCTTCACACGCTGCGTGCTGATATCGACTACGGTACAGCAGAAGCGCAGACCGCTTACGGCATCTGCGGCGTGAAGGTTTGGGTATTCAAGGGCGAGATCCTTGAGCATGACCCAATGGCTTCCGAACGTCGTGCGGTTGAGGGTGACAATCAGGGTTCCCAGCAGAACCGCCGCCGCGAAAACGCTTAAAAAGCGGGCCGCGGGCGAGAAAATTGGAGTAGAGAACAATGATGCAGCCAAAGCGCACCAAGTTCCGTAAGCAGTTCAAGGGCCGTATTCACGGCAACTCGAAGGGCGGTACGGATCTTAATTTCGGTGCATTCGGTTTGAAGGCCGTTGAGCCTGACCGCGTCACAGCACGACAGATCGAAGCGGCTCGCCGCGCGATCACCCGTCACATGAAACGTGCGGGCCGTGTATGGATCCGAATCTTCCCGGATCTGCCAGTTACATCGAAGCCTACCGAAGTCCGTATGGGTAAAGGTAAGGGTTCAGTTGACTACTGGGCATGCCGCGTGGCACCAGGCCGCGTAATGTTTGAGCTTGACGGCGTACCCGAAGATGTGGCACGCGAAGCCTTAAGACTCGGCGCTGCAAAGTTGTCGGTCAAGACGCGCTTCATTCAGCGCATCGCAGAGTAAGAGAGGCAGTCATGAAAGCCGCAGACGTTCGGGCGAAAAGCCTCGATCAGATCAACGATGAGTTGGGCGCCCTGAAGAAAGAGCAGTTTAATCTGCGCTTCCAGAAGGCAACCGGCCAGCTCGAAAAAACCGCGCGCGTGAAACAGGTTCGCCGTGACATTGCGCGTATTAAGACCATCGCCCGCCAGAAGGCGGCCGAAAGCAAGGCATAAGGAACAAGTATAATGCCTAAACGCGTTCTGCAGGGCGTTGTCGTCAGCGACAAAAACGATAAGACTGTTGTGGTTAAGGTAGAGCGTCGCTATTCGCACCCGCTCCTCCAGAAGACCATTCGCCAGTCTAAGAAGTATAAGGCGCATGACGAAAACAACCAGTTCAAGATTGGTGATCAGGTTTCTATTGAAGAATCCAAGCCAATTTCGAAGGACAAACGCTGGGTCGTTCTTTCGAACGTAACAGCGGGCTAAATTACAAACACGCAGCTTAGGTAGGGCAGGAGCCCTTAACCAGCTGAAGGAAAAGAAGGCGGCCAGTCATGATTCAGATGCAAACAAACCTCGACGTGGCGGATAACTCCGGCGCACGTCGTGTCATGTGCATCAAGGTGCTGGGCGGCTCGAAGCGGCGTTATGCTTCCGTGGGCGACATCATTGTGGTGTCGATCAAGGAAGCTATTCCGCGCGGCCGCGTCAAAAAAGGTGATGTGATGAAGGCGGTAGTCGTACGGACTGCCAAGGACATCCGTCGCGCAGATGGCAGCGTTATTCGTTTTGATAACAACGCAGCCGTTCTCATCGATAACAAGAAAGAGCCTATCGGCACACGTATCTTCGGACCGGTTCCACGCGAACTTCGCGCTAAGAGCCACATGAAGATCATCTCGCTGGCTCCGGAAGTTCTGTAAGGAAGCAAGACGATGCAAAAGATTCGCAAAGGCGACAGCGTTGTCGTGCTGTCCGGTAAGGACAAGGGCCGTAAGGGCGAAGTTCTTCAGGTTATGCCAAAGGATGACAAAGCTGTCGTCCGCGGCATTAATGTTGTAAAGCGTCACCAGCGTCAGACACAGACTCAGGAAGCCGGCATCATTTCGAAAGAAGCGCCGATCCATTTGTCTAACCTGGCAGTTGCTGATCCAAAAGATGGCAAGCCAACCCGCGTTGGTTTCCGTATTGAAGACGGCAAGAAGGTTCGCGTTGCAAAGCGTTCGGGAGCGGTGATCTGATGTCTGAAGCTAAGGCACTTCCACGCTTCAAGAAGATTTATCAGGACACGATCCGTAAAGCTCTTCTTGAAGAATTCAAATATGACAACGAGATGCAGATTCCACGCATCACCAAAGTTGTCCTGAATATGGGTGTAGGCGAAGCAACTGCTGACTCGAAAAAGCCAACGGTTGCAGCTGCTGATCTCAGCCTGATTGCTGGTCAGAAGGCTGTCGTTACGCGCGCCCGTAATTCGATTGCAACTTTTAAGTTGCGCGAAGACATGCCAATCGGTACGAAGGTCACTCTTCGTGCGGATCGCATGTACGAATTTCTTGATCGTCTGGTTACGATTGCGCTTCCGCGCGTTCGCGACTTCCGCGGTCTGAATCCGAAAAGCTTTGACGGTCGTGGCAACTTTGCCATGGGTGTTAAGGAACACATCGTGTTTCCAGAAATCAACTACGATAAAGTTGATCAGATCTGGGGCATGGACATCATCGTTTGCACGACCGCAAAAACGGATGATGAAGCCCGCGCTCTTCTGCGCGCCTTCAACTTCCCGTTCCGGCAGTAACGGCAAGCGTAGCGAGGTATAATAATATGGCCAAGACTAGCGCAGTCGAAAACAATAAGCGCCGCGAAAAGTTGGTTAAGCGTCATGCTGAAAAGCGTGCACGTCTGAAGGCGATCGTTATGGATCAGAGCCTTCCGCTGGATGAGCGTTTCCGCGCTACTATTCAGCTCGCCGAACTACCGCGCAATTCCGCTAAGGTTCGTATTCGCAATCGTTGCGAAGTTTCGGGTCGTCCGCGTGGTTATTACCGTAAACTGAAGATGTCGCGTATTGCGCTTCGCCAGTTGGGTTCGCTCGGACAGGTTCCGGGCATAGTTAAGTCGAGCTGGTAAGGAGTAGCATATGTCTGTGTCAGATCCTATCGGCGATATGCTGACCCGTATTCGTAACGCAGTAGGCCGCAAGAAGACCAAGGTTTCGACCCCGGCTTCGAAGCTTCGTGCTCGCGTTCTGGATGTTCTTCAGTCTGAGGGTTACATCCGCGGATACACGCAGAGTGAATTCGTGAACGGCAAGGCCGAGATCGAAATCGAACTCAAGTACTATGAAGGCGTTCCAGTCATTCGTGAACTGACCCGCGTTTCGAAGCCAGGCCGTCGCGTTTACGTGTCGGTCAAGTCGATCCCGCAGGTTGCGAATGGTCTTGGCATCTCGATCTTGTCCACACCTAAGGGTGTAATGGCGGATCATGAAGCCCGTGAACAAAACGTTGGTGGTGAGCTGCTCTGCCGCATCTTCTGATGCGGCTGACAGTGAACAGATAGAAGACAGGTATAAAAATGTCTCGTATCGGTAAAAAACCCGTGCCGGTCCCGGCAGGCGTGACCGCCAGTGTTGATGGGCAGATCGTCAAGGCTAAGGGCGCGAAGGGCGAATTGTCTTTCGTGGTGCACGATGAAGTTCTGGTTAAGCTCGAAGACGGCGCTGTAAGCGTTGATCCTCGTGACCAGTCTAAAGAAGCCCGCTCCAAGTGGGGCATGTCGCGTTCGATGATCGAAAACATCTTCGAAGGCGTCAACAAGGGCTTTGAAAAGAAGCTTGAGATCAGCGGCGTTGGTTATCGTGCTGCTATGCAGGGCAAGAATGTCCAGCTGTCTCTCGGCTTTTCTCACGAAGTTATCTATGACGTGCCTGCTGGCATCACTGTTGCTGTTCCTAAACCGACGGAAATCGTCGTCACGGGTATCGATAAGCAGCAGGTCGGTCAGGTTGCGGCTGAGATCCGTGAATATCGCGGCCCCGAGCCTTATAAGGGCAAGGGCGTCAAGTATGCTGGCGAAAAAATCGTCCGCAAAGAAGGCAAGAAGAAGTAAGGGAAGCGCGTCATGGCATCGCCAAAAGAAACTTTGCAGCGTCGCGCTGCTCGTGTACGCCGTCAGGTCAAGGCTGTTGCAAACGGCCGTCCACGTCTCAGCGTGCACCGCTCTTCCAAGAACATCTACGTTCAGGTTATCGACGACGTTCGCGGTGTAACCATCGCTGCCGCTTCGACCCTGGATGGCGATCTGAAGGGCAAGCTCAAGACTGGCGCCGATTCCGCAGCAGCTGCTGCAGTTGGCAAGCTGGTTGCTGAGCGTGCCGTAAAAGCAGGCGTCAACGAAGTAGTGTTCGACCGTGGTGCATTTATTTACCACGGCCGTGTGAAGGCTCTCGCCGAAGCAGCCCGCGAAGGCGGTCTTAGCTTCTAATAATTTTGTGCTTCCGGAAAAAAATAAAGGAATAGGATATGGCACAGAGAGAACGTAACCGCGAGGACCGCGGTCGTGATGAGCGTGACAGCGAATTCGTTGACAAACTCGTTCACATCAATCGCGTAGCCAAGGTTGTTAAGGGTGGCCGTCGCTTCGGTTTTGCTGCACTCGTCGTCGTTGGTGACCAGAAAGGTCGCGTCGGCTTCGGACATGGCAAGGCTCGTGAAGTGCCTGAAGCTATCCGTAAGGCAACAGAAGCTGCCAAGCGCGATATGATTTTCGTACCACTGCGTTCGGGTCGTACACTGCATCACGATGTGCAGGGTCGTCACGGCGCTGGCAAGGTTCTGCTCCGCGCAGCCCCTGCTGGTAAGGGTATCATTGCTGGTGGTCCTATGCGTGCTGTGTTCGAAACGCTTGGCGTTCAGGACGTTGTTGCTAAGTCGCTCGGCTCATCGAACCCTTACAACATGGTTCGTGCAACCTTTGACGCTCTGAAGCATCAGATGCATCCAAAGGACATTGCTGCACAGCGCGGCATCAAGTACTCGACCCTTCAGGCTCGTCGCCATGATGTGGTCGGTTCGGAAGAATAGCCGATAGTTTGTGCCAGTCCGGTGCCATCGCACCGGATACGCCATAGACAAGGGATTTGAGTGATGGCTGAGAAGAAGGGTAAGACGGTTACGGTCGAACAGATCGGAAGCCCTATCCGTCGTCCAGCCGAACAGCGTGCTACGCTGATCGGACTCGGACTTAACAAAATGCACCGCCGCCGCACACTGGAGGATACTCCTTCAGTTCGTGGCATGATTGCCAAGGTTCAGCATCTCGTCCGCGTTGTGGACGAGGCCTGATAACGCAGAGGATAGAGACATGAAACTCAACGATCTGCGTGACAAGCCAGGTTCAGTTAAGGCGCGCAAGCGCGTCGGCCGTGGTATCGGCTCGGGCACCGGCAAGACCGCTGGCCGCGGCGTCAAGGGACAGAAGTCCCGTTCAGGCGTAGCGATCAACGGCTTTGAAGGCGGTCAGATGCCAATCTACCGTCGCCTGCCGAAGCGTGGCTTCACCAACATCTTTGCGAAGAGCTTCAACATTGTATCGCTTGGCCGTGTTCAGGCTGCGATCGATGCGGGCAAGCTGGACGCAAAGGCAGTTGTGAACATCGATTCGCTTAAGGCTGCTGGCGTGATTCGTCGCGCTCTCGACGGTGTTCGCGTTCTTGCGGACGGCGAATTGAAGGCAAAGGTAGCTTTCGAGGTTGCTGGTGCTTCCAAGGCAGCGATCGAAAAGATCGAAAAGGCTGGCGGTAGCGTAAAGCTTCCTGAAGCTTCTGCTGAATAAAGCATCGACATAAAAATAAAAAGCGGCGGCCTTGGTGCCGCCGCTTGCACATTTATGCCAATGCGCATATCTGGGTAGGGTCTTCTTGTCCGAGTGGTCGTGAGTTGTAAAACTTGTGTCTATGGGAGTAGGGGACCGGAGACTTTTCACCGGAGAAATTTTTATGGCATCGGCTGCTGAACAGCTAGTTTCCAATCTTAATTTTTCGGCATTTTCGAAAGCTGAAGAACTCAAGAAGCGCATCTGGTTTACACTGGGCGCTTTGTTGGTGTACCGTTTTGGTACTTATATTCCGCTACCCGGCATCAATCCTGATGCGCTTGCGCAGGCATTCCAGCAGCATAGCCAGGGTGTGCTTGGACTTTTCAATATGTTTGCGGGTGGCGCGGTTGGCCGTATGGCGATCTTCGCACTCGGCATCATGCCTTATATTTCTGCCTCCATTATCGTGCAGCTTATGACGTCGGTTGTCCCGACGCTTGAAGCGCTCAAGAAGGAAGGCGAGTCAGGCCGCAAGATTATCAATCAATATACGCGTTACGGTACGGTGCTTCTGGCAATCGTGCAGGCTTATGCGATTTCGGTTGGCTTGCAGTCCGGTAATGGCATCGTTACGAATCCCGGCCCAATGTTCCTGGTTTCGTCGGTCATCACGCTTGTTGGCGGTACGATGTTCCTGATGTGGCTTGGTGAACAGATCACCGCGCGCGGCATCGGTAACGGCATTTCGCTCATCATCTTCGCGGGTATTGTCGCAAACCTGCCGCATGCTATTTCCGGTACGCTGGAACTGGGCCGCACCGGCGCTCTGTCCACGGGGTTGATCCTCGGTGTTATCGTTCTGGCTGTTGCGCTGATTGCAATCATCGTTTTTGTTGAACGCGCCCAGCGCCGTCTTCTGATCCAGTATCCGAAGCGTCAGGTTGGCAATCGCATGTTCCAGGGCGATACATCGCATCTGCCACTCAAGCTCAATACTGCGGGTGTTATTCCTCCGATTTTCGCGTCTTCGCTTCTGCTGCTGCCTGCAACGGTTGCCGGCTTTGCGAACACAGCTGAAATGCCGGCATGGGGTACAACCATTCTCAATGCTCTCGGTCATGGTCAGCCGCTCTACATGCTGTTCTATGCCGGTTTGATGGCATTCTTCTGCTTCTTTTATACGGCCATTGTGTTCAATCCCAAGGACACTGCGGACCAGCTGAAGAAGCACTCCGGCTTTATTCCGGGCATTCGTCCGGGTGAACGGACGGCTGAGTATATAGACTATGTGTTGACACGCATTACGGTTGTCGGCGCCATCTATATCGTGCTTGTCTGTCTTCTGCCGGAATTTCTGATTTCCGCGACCGGTGTACCGTTCTATCTTGGTGGTACTTCGCTGCTGATCGTGGTCAGCGTAACGCTCGATACGGTTGCGCAAATTCAGGGACATCTTGTCGCCCATCAGTATGAAGGGCTGATCAAGAAGTCCAAACTCAGAGGTGGGAAACGCAGTAAATGAGACTAATACTTCTTGGGCCGCCCGGAGCAGGTAAGGGGACGCAGGCTGGACTTCTTACCAAGAAGCATGGAATACCTCAGCTTTCGACTGGCGATATGCTGCGTGCAGCAGTCGCTCAGCAAAGCGAAATCGGGAAACGCGCCAAGGCTGTCATGGATGCCGGTCAGCTGGTCTCCGATGAGATTGTAAACCAGATCGTGTCAGAGCGTATTGATGCGCCGGATTGCGCAAATGGTTTCATTCTTGACGGTTATCCGCGGACTGTTCCACAGGCGCAGGCTCTTGGCGAAATGCTGACCGATAAAGGTCTCAAGCTTGATGCTGTTATTGAGCTGAAAGTGGACGAGAACGCATTGGTCAGCCGGATGGAGAGCCGTGTTGCCGATACGATTGCAAAGGGTGGTCAGGTTCGTTCTGATGACAACCCGGAAGCATTTCGCAAGCGTCTCGTTGAATACCGTGAAAAAACGTCACCGCTTTCGGCCTATTATGCCGGTACTGGTGAGTTGCGCGTGCTCAATGGCATGGCGCCGGTAGAGGACGTTACTGCCGAAATCGAGAGAATTCTCGTTCCGGCGTGAAGCATGCGGGCTAAGGCTCGTTTGAACGAATAGGAATTGCGGACAGAAGATCATTTGATGTTTTTCTGTCCGTTTATTGCTTCTGAAAGTTGCTTTTAATGTCTGTAACGCTGCTATGGCCGCTTTACGGACAGTTAAGAGTTGACTTTTTCGGGTGATTCCGTCAAAGACTGCGCCACTTCAATTTGTTTTGAATGGTCGGTTCTGGCGGAAATAGTAAGAGGCCGGGACCGGTCAAACAATGCTGTCTGGTTGATCGCATCATCCAGATGGATTTTTATGTAACTCAAGGAGAACAGACGTGGCACGTATCGCTGGCGTCAACATCCCGACGAACAAGCGCGTAATCATTGCGCTTCAGTACATTCACGGGATTGGACCAAAATTTGCTCGTCAGATCGTAACGAAAGTCGGCATTTCCGATGATCGTCGCGTAAATCAGCTTTCGGATGCTGAAGTCCTTCAGATCCGTGAAGCAATCGATGCTGACTACCGGGTCGAAGGTGACCTGCGTCGTGAAGTTTCGATGAACATCAAGCGCCTGATGGACCTTGGCTGCTATCGCGGTCTGCGCCATCGTCGTTCGCTGCCAGTTCGTGGCCAGCGCACGCATACCAATGCACGCACCCGTAAGGGTCCTGCAAAGGCTATCGCAGGTAAGAAGAAGTAATTTTCGGCAGAACCAATCGTTCTGCCGGGCTTGCCTGTAAAAGGGTGGGTTCGGTGCTGGTCCTTTTCAAAGGGCCGGTGTAGCCGCTGGAACTACGGCGGTGTCGAGATCGAGTTTTGAGAGGACTATCATGGCTAAGGAAGCCCAGCGTATTCGCCGTCGCGAACGCAAAAACATTTCGTCGGGCGTTGCCCACGTAAATTCGACGTTTAACAACACCATGATCACCATCACGGATGCACAGGGTAATGCGATTGCCTGGTCATCTGCGGGTGCTCAGGGTTTCAAGGGTTCGCGTAAGTCGACCCCGTTTGCCGCACAGATCGCTGCTGAAGATTGCGCCAAGAAGGCGCAGGAACATGGCATGCGCTCCCTCGAAGTCGAGGTTTGCGGACCGGGTTCTGGCCGTGAATCTGCACTGCGCGCCCTTCAGGCTGCCGGTTTCGTTATTACGTCGATTCGCGATGTTACGCCGATCCCGCACAATGGTTGCCGTCCGCGCAAGAAGCGCCGGGTCTGATTTTCGTTTATATGCTGTAAGAACCCCGTGCTTTATTGTTCGGGGTTCCTCTGCGGTTCTTCACAAGATCGCTACGATTGGATGGTAGCGACGGTTGATAGAGGAAAACCACATGATCCAGAAAAACTGGCAGGAACTGATTAAGCCGAACAAGGTGGATTTTATCACCAACGGCTCACGCACTCATGCAACCGTTGTTGCTGAGCCGCTGGAACGCGGTTTCGGTTTGACGCTCGGTAACGCACTGCGTCGCGTGCTTCTGTCGTCGCTGCGCGGCGCTGCTGTCACCGCCGTTCAGATTGACGGCGTGCTGCATGAATTCTCTTCTATCCCTGGCGTCCGCGAAGACACCACGGATATCGTTCTGAACGTCAAGGAAATCGCCATCCGTATGGAAGGCGAAGGCCCGAAGCGCATGGTTGTCCGCAAGGAAGGCCCGGGCGTTGTTACGGCTGGTGACATTCAGACTGTTGGCGATGTCGAGATCCTTAACCCGGAACACGTCATCTGCACGCTGGATGAAGGCGCTGAAATCCGCATGGAATTCACTGTCAACACCGGTAAGGGCTATGTGCCAGCCGACCGTAATCGTGCGGAAGATGCTCCAATCGGTCTTATTCCGGTTGATAGCCTTTATTCGCCGATCCGCAAGGTATCGTACAAGATTGAGAACACCCGTGAAGGTCAGGTTCTCGATTATGACAAGCTGACGCTCAATATCGAAACCAATGGTTCGGTGAGCGGTGAAGATGCTGTTGCTTACGCAGCACGCATTCTTCAGGACCAGCTCGCAGTCTTCGTTAACTTCGAAGAGCCTCAGAAGGAAGCCCCGCAGGAACAGGTTGCGGAACTCGCTTTCAACCCGGCTCTGCTCAAGAAGGTCGACGAGCTCGAATTGTCTGTACGTTCGGCAAATTGCCTGAAGAACGACAACATCGTCTATATCGGCGATCTGATCCAGAAGACGGAAGCCGAGATGTTGCGGACTCCGAATTTCGGCCGCAAGTCGCTCAACGAGATCAAGGAAGTTCTGGCGTCGATGGGTCTCCATCTTGGTATGGAAATCCCAGCCTGGCCACCAGAAAACATCGAAGATCTCGCCAAGCGCTACGAAGACCAATATTAAGACCGGCATATCCCGGTACGTTACGAATTAAAGGAGAAGGCCATGCGCCACGGTAATGGACAGCGTAAGCTGAACCGCACTGCCTCGCATCGCAAGGCAATGTTCGCCAACATGGCGGCTTCGCTCATCGAGCATGAACAGATTGTGACCACGCTTCCTAAAGCTAAGGAAATCCGTCCAATCGTAGAAAAGCTTGTCACACTCGGCAAGCGCGGTGACCTGCATGCACGTCGTCAGGCGATTTCCGCCATTCGCGATGTACAGCTTGTTGCTAAGCTGTTCGACACACTTGCTACACGTTACGCAACCCGTAACGGCGGCTACATCCGCATCATGAAGGCAGGCTTCCGCACCGGTGACAATGCACCGATGGCAGTTGTCGAATTCGTTGAACGCGATGTCGATGCAAAGGGCAAGGCTGATCGCGCACGCGTTGAAGCCGAAGCTGCTGCAGAAGCAGAAGCTGCGTAATCTACGCGATGAAGCATTTAAAAAGGGCCGCCTCGAGCGGCCCTTTTGTTTTTTAAAGATATTTTGGGCAGAGCATTACAAAGCTGTAATGCTGTTGCCACAATACAGCCCTTTATACTTGGCTTGGTTGCCTCCATATTGCTTGCGAGCCTGGGAATCGGGTGTCGGAAAAGAAAACGGAGTGTGCAAATGAGTTTGCGGCGGTATGGAATTACGGGGGTTGTTCTTGTTTCAATGAGCATGTTGGCATTACCGTCATTTGCTCAGGACAATTCCGCTGCGGTTGTGGGCAAGCAAATTCCACTCAGCCGCGCCGATATGCAGCTTTCTTTTGCGCCGCTTGTTAAACAGACAGCACCCGCAGTGGTCAATGTGTATGCCGCCCGTCAGGTGCAACAGCAGCAGTCTCCCTTCGCAGGTGATCCGTTTTTCGAGCAGTTTTTTGGGCAGCAGTTTGGCGGTGGCAGTCGATCAAGGACAGAGCAGTCTCTCGGATCCGGGGTGATCGTTGATGGCTCGGGTCTGGTCGTTACAAATAACCACGTCATCAAGGACGCCGACGAGATCAAGGTTGCATTGTCAGATGGCCGTCAGTTTGAAAGCAAAGTCTTGCTTCGCGACGAAACAACTGACCTTGCTGTATTGAAAATCGAGGCCAACGAAAAATTCCCTGTGGTGGCTCTTGGAAATTCCGATGACGTTGAAGTCGGTGATCTGGTTCTGGCGATCGGCAATCCGTTTGGCGTTGGACAGACGGTGACAAGTGGTATTGTTTCGGCGCAGTCCCGCACGCAGGTCGGTGTTTCGGATTTTGATTTCTTTATTCAGACCGATGCCGCAATCAACCCCGGCAATTCGGGTGGTGGATTGATTGACATGCGCGGCCGTTTGATTGGCATCAACACGGCGATTTATTCACGCTCTGGCGGTTCTGTCGGTATCGGCTTTGCAATCCCTTCGAATATGGTGCGTGCGGTTGTGGATGCAGCCCGCAGTGGCAGCTCCAGCTTCGAACGACCATATATCGGCGCGACCTTTCAAAATATCACACCGGATGTTGCTGAAAGTCTTGGCATGGACAAGTCGTTCGGTGTGTTGGTGACAGCGGTTAATAAGGGCGGGCCGGCGGAGCAGGCGGGATTAGCCGTGGGTGACGTCGTGCTCTCGGTTCAGGGCGTGCGCGCGGACAATATTGACGTGCTCGGTTATCGTCTTTCGACGGCTGGCATTGGAAATACGGTGACACTCGACATTGCGCGCAATGGCAAGGACCGCAAAATACCGGTGAAGCTCACCAAGGAGCCGGAAGCAAAGCCGCAGCAGAAACAGACCATCAAAGGGGATAATCCCTTCGCAGGCGCGGTTGTTGAAGAACTGACGCCAGCGATGGCGTCCAAGATGCGTCTGCGTGAAGGATCACGCGGCGTGATTGTGACGAATGTCATTGCCAATTCTCAAGCAGCGCGTCTTGGTTTGCGCCAACGTGATATTATTCGCGGCATCAACGGCAATCCGATCCGTACGATCAATGATCTTGTCACAGCCCTCAACAATGGACGCGGTCTGGCATGGCGGCTTGAAGTTGAGCGTAATGGCGCGCTTATCCGCCAGTTCGTTCGCTGAACGATAGATATAGTATTTAAAGTTGCATGTCGTTTCGGGCGGGACTATGCCTGAAACGACATTTGTTTTTCTGGTATTGAGCAAAGCGAAATGAGCGACCTTTTTTCCACTGCGGTTGATCCGAATGCTGACCGTAACAGGCCGCTTGCCGATCGTTTGCGACCGCGCCATCTCGCAGAGGTCACCGGGCAGGAGCATCTTACCGGGCCTGAAGGCGTTCTTACGCGCATGATTGCGTCCGGTACGCTTGGCTCCATGATTTTCTGGGGGCCTCCGGGGACAGGGAAGACGACGGTTGCGCGGTTGCTTGCCGGGGAAACGGAACTGGCTTTTGAGCAGATTTCTGCGATTTTTTCCGGGGTTGCTGATCTTAAAAAAGTTTTTGAATCAGCGCGTGCCCGACGTATGTCAGGCCGACAAACCTTGTTGTTTGTAGACGAGATTCATCGGTTCAATCGTGCGCAGCAGGATAGTTTTCTACCCGTGATGGAGGATGGCACCGTCATTCTCATAGGGGCGACGACGGAAAATCCTTCTTTTGAACTGAATGCCGCTTTGCTGTCGCGGGCGAGGGTGCTGACGTTTCATCCCCATGATGCATTGAGCATTGCAACACTTCTGGCGCGCGCTGAAGAACAGGAAGAGCGTCCGCTGCCGCTTGATGAAGAGGCACGCGCAAGTCTTATCCGCATGGCGGATGGTGATGGTCGTGCTGCGTTGACACTGGCCGAGGAGGTGTGGCGTGCGGCCCGACCTGAAGAGGTTTTTGATGCCGAGAAGCTGCAGGATGTGGTTCAGCGCCGCGCGCCTGTCTATGATAAAGGGCAGGATGGGCATTACAATCTGATTTCTGCTTTGCATAAGTCGGTACGCGGGTCTGATCCTGATGCAGCACTCTATTATCTTTGCCGCATGTTTGATGCGGGCGAAGACCCGCTTTATCTGGGGCGTCGGCTGGTTCGCATGGCGGTCGAGGATATTGGGCTTGCCGACCCGCAAGCACTGGCTATCTGCAACGCCGCAAAAGATGCCTATGATTATCTTGGCTCACCGGAAGGCGAACTGGCTTTGGCGCAAGCGTGCGTTTATTTGGCCACGGCGCCTAAATCCAATGCTGTCTATATGGCCTATAAAGCGTCGATGCGTGCAGCCAAGGAAAACGGCTCTTTACTGCCGCCCAAACATATTCTCAATGCGCCGACCAAGCTGATGAAGAATGAGGGTTATGGCGAGGGCTATGCCTATGACCACGATCAGCCAGACGCTTTTTCCGGGCAGGATTATTTCCCGGAAGCTATGGGCCGTCAGGTGTTCTATGATCCGCCGGAACGCGGTTTTGAGCGGGAAATTCGCAAGCGTTTGGATTATTGGTCACGGTTGAGGGGCGAGCGCCGGGGGCGAAACTGAGCGGCTTTGCCAAAGAATTTGCCCGAAAATTTCAGTGTCACAATTCGGCCTTCATCGGTGCCGCTAAAGCCGAAATACATACAACCTGAAGCTTTAATTCACATGCGGGTTGAGCCATTGATTCCATAATAATTTCAATGGCTGAGCAACTTTGAGATGTGGCCCTAAACGATGTGGTAACTATAATTAAATCAATGGCTTAGCTCCGCCGCTCTTTATTGTTTAAAATTTATCAAAATTTCTAATTTCCAAGGGGCTTCATTATGACGCGCGTTTTTTTGCTCGTTGCGCTCGTTATTCTCGGTGGCTGCGCGACTGCTCCCCGGCAGACCGGCAATGTATGCGCAGTCTTTGATCAACGCGACGGCTGGATAAACAATTGGCAGAAGGACGCGACGCGTGCTTCGCGTGAATATGGCGTTCCCGTTCCTGTTCTCATGGCGACGATCTATGCTGAATCGGGTTTCCGCCCTTATGCGCGCCCACCACGCACCAAGCTGCTTGGTTTTATCCCATGGAAGCGTGCATCAAGTGCCTATGGCTATTCGCAGGCTCTGAATGGAACCTGGGATCGATATAAGCGCGAAACGGGCCGCTGGACGGCTTCACGCAGCAATTTTGGCGATGCCATTCATTTTGTCGGCTGGTATCATAATGAAAGCAGCCGAAGAAACGGTATAAGCCGGAATGATGCTTATAGCCTCTATCTGGCCTATCATTCGGGTCATGGCGGCTATGCGCGCGGTGTGTGGCGCAATAATTCAACAGCGTTGAATGGGGCAAAGCGTGCGCAGACCATGGCCAATCGTTATACGATGCAATTGCGCTCCTGCGGGCGCATGGGGTAGTTCGGCTTCGTGCCTGAAATTCGTTCCGAGCGTCGTTTCAAATTGATACGAGTTTCGGGCTCGCCTTTGCAGAGCCTTCCTTGTTTTGTTTGAATCCTTGGAAATACTCTTTAAAGTCACCGTCCAGCCGTAATCGAAGTTATCATTTGCGGCGAATCGAACATTGAGGATGACCTTTTTATGCTGAAGAAACTTGGGATTGCCCTAATCTGCGCCACATTTTTAGCAGGCTGCACGACCGACCCCTATACAGGTCAGGAAAAGATGTCGAACACCGCGGGCGGCGCTGCAATTGGTGCGGCGGTTGGAGCGCTCGGTGGTCTTATGGTTGGTGGCTCAAGCCGTGCTCAGCGTAATGCGGTTCTCATCGGCGCGGGTATTGGCGCGCTCGGTGGCGGCGCTATCGGCAACTACATGGATCGCCAGGAATCGGAATTGCGCAATCAGTTGCAGGGTACCGGCGTTTCCGTGACGCGTAATGGTGATCAGATCATTCTGAATATGCCGTCCGCTATCACTTTCGATACCGATCAGGATCAGGTGAAGAGCCAGTTCTACCCAACACTGAACTCTGTCGCGATCGTGTTGCGCAAGTTCAATCAGACTCTTGTGGATGTTTACGGCTTTACCGACTCGACCGGCAGCGCGAGCTATAATCAGGGTCTGTCGCAACGTCGTGCAGCTTCGGTTGCGAGTTATCTTGGTTCCCAAGGCATTGATCCGCGCCGTTTTGCTGTTATCGGATATGGTGCAAGCCAGCCGGTTGCTTCCAATGCAACGCCGCAAGGACGAGCACAGAATCGTCGTGTGGAAATTCAGATTTCGCCACTGCGTGGCGTCAGTCAGTAAAAACGAAAAATCGGATATTCATCCGTTTTGGCGCAGCTCTCCGCGAGGAGAGTTGCGCTTTTTTGCAGATGATGCGCGAATCGGCGGCACGAAAGGCGCATTTTTTGGAATTAAGCCGTGGATGCTAACGTAAATTATTGTTTTCTAATAAATTAGAACATGAATAGAACAAAAAATTAAAATCATATTAAAACAATAGGTTGGTGGTATTGCATAATGAGAACAAAACAGATACAAATAGATATTGGCGATGAGCCCGATGGGCTTCTAGCGAGGCAAGAGGATAGTGTAAGATGTCTCAGAAATCATTGCGACTCGTTGAGGAAAAATCAGTGGACAAGACAAAAGCACTCGATGCGGCACTGTCGCAAATTGAACGCGCGTTCGGCAAGGGCTCCATTATGCGGCTTGGTCAGAACGATGTCGTCGATATTGAGACGGTGCCAACCGGTTCGCTTTCTCTCGATATAGCCCTGGGCGTCGGCGGTCTGCCCAAAGGGCGTATTGTTGAAATTTATGGTCCAGAAAGTTCTGGTAAGACGACGCTTGCACTGCATACGATTGCGGAAGCGCAGAAGAAGGGTGGCATTTGCGCATTCGTGGATGCGGAACATGCACTTGATCCGGTCTATGCCCGCAAGCTTGGCGTTGACCTTGAAAACCTTCTGATCTCGCAGCCCGACACCGGAGAACAGGCGCTTGAAATTACCGATACGTTGGTGCGTTCGGGTGCGATTGATGTTCTGGTGGTCGACTCGGTTGCAGCTTTGACACCGCGCGCTGAAATCGAAGGCGAAATGGGTGATTCTCTGCCGGGTCTTCAGGCTCGTCTGATGAGTCAGGCGCTGCGCAAGCTGACGGCATCGATCTCGCGGTCGAACTGCATGGTCATCTTCATCAACCAGATTCGCATGAAGATTGGCGTTATGTTTGGCTCGCCTGAAACGACGACCGGCGGTAATGCGCTCAAGTTCTACGCCTCTGTTCGCCTTGATATTCGCCGTATCGGTTCGATCAAGGAACGCGATGAGGTTGTTGGTAACCAGACACGCGTGAAGGTGGTCAAGAACAAGCTTGCACCTCCGTTCAAACAGGTTGAGTTTGATATTATGTATGGTGCCGGCGTTTCCAAGATGGGCGAATTGGTTGATCTTGGTGTTAAAGCCGGTGTTGTCGAGAAGTCTGGTGCTTGGTTCTCTTATAATTCCCAGCGTCTGGGGCAGGGCCGTGAAAACGCCAAGCAGTATCTCAAAGACAATCCCGATACCGCACGCGAGATTGAAACGACACTCCGCCAGAACGCCGGTCTGATTGCCGAGAAGTTTCTTGAAGACGGCGGTCCGGAAGCTGACGATGGCCCGGATGTAGCCGAAGCTTAGGCGTCTTATAGAGATGAAACAGAAAACGCCCTGCACGAGAGTGTGGGGCGTTTGCTTTTTATATTCGATACTGTTGCATAGTTGCCGTTTTCTTCGCTTCCACGCGAAATTGCTTTTATAGCGCACTCTGCTTATCTGGACAGAAAAGCAGTGCGCCGTTAAAAGCAGTCAACCGAAACTCCATGTTCCTTGTCGGGCAGTACGGAACGCAGCGGCTTAAGTGCCGAAGTCTGTCGCCGCATTGCGGGTGGAGAAAAGATAATCGATGTGCTTCTTTGAGGGGTGCGTCCGTGCAGGGTGGAAGAAGCCCAAGGGTGAATTATGGCTGGCGTCAACGAGATAAGATCTACGTTTCTCGATTACTTCCGTAAGAACGGACACGAGGTTGTTTCATCAAGTCCATTGGTGCCGCGCAATGATCCAACGCTCATGTTTACCAATGCGGGCATGGTGCAGTTCAAGAATGTTTTCACCGGTCTTGAGCACCGTCCTTACAGCCGCGCGACAACGTCGCAGAAATGCGTGCGCGCAGGCGGAAAGCATAATGATCTTGATAATGTAGGCTACACCGCTCGCCACCACACTTTCTTTGAAATGCTCGGCAATTTTTCCTTTGGCGATTACTTCAAGGAAGAAGCGATCAGCCATGCCTGGAACCTGATCACCAAGGAATTCGGCCTTAATAAGGACAAGCTGCTCGTCACCGTTTATCACACGGATGATGATGCTGCGAATTTCTGGAAGAAGATCGCGGGCCTTTCCGACGATCGTATTATTCGCATTGCCACAAGTGATAATTTTTGGGCGATGGGGGATACTGGCCCATGCGGTCCGTGTTCGGAAATTTTCTACGACCACGGCGATCATATCTGGGGCGGACCTCCCGGATCGGCTGACGAAGACGGTGACCGCTTCATCGAAATCTGGAATCTCGTTTTCATGCAGTTTGAACAGGTTACGCCTGACCAACGCATTGATCTGCCGCGTCCGTCGATTGATACTGGCATGGGGCTGGAACGTGTTGCTGCTGTCCTTCAGGGGGTGCATGACAATTACGATATTGATCTCTTTAAAGCGCTGATCCGCGCTTCGGAAGAAGCAACAGGCGTCAAGGCTGAAGGCGATTTCCGCGCCAGCCACCGCGTCATTGCTGATCATCTGCGTGCATCGAGCTTCCTGATTGCCGATGGCGTGCTGCCATCGAACGAAGGTCGCGGTTATGTGCTGCGTCGCATCATGCGTCGCGCGATGCGTCATGCGCAGCTTCTTGGGGCGAGCCAGCCATTGATGTGGCGTTTGCTGCCAGCCCTGATCCGCGAAATGGGGCAGGCTTATCCGGAACTCATCCGTGCAGAAGCGCTGATTTCAGAAACACTCAAGCTGGAAGAAACCCGTTTCCGCAAGACCCTGGAGCGCGGGCTTGGCCTGCTTTCCGATGCTTCGGAAAATCTGGTTGAGGGCGATCGACTTGATGGCGAAACTGCATTCAAGCTTTACGACACCTATGGTTTCCCGCTTGATCTGACGCAGGATGCTTTGCGGCAGCGCGGTGTGACGGTTGACACTGATGGCTTTAATGTTGCCATGGAACGCCAGAAGGCCGAAGCACGCGCCAATTGGATGGGTTCGGGCGAAGCTGCAACCGAAACCATCTGGTTCGGCATTAAGGATAAGGTCGGCGCGACCGAATTCCTCGGCTATGAAACCGAAAGTGCGGAAGGTGTCATCACGGCACTTGTGCGCGATGGTACAGAAGTGGCATCGGCATCTGAGGGTGAAACCGTGTCCGTCGTGGTCAACCAGACGCCTTTCTACGGCGAATCCGGTGGCCAGCAGGGTGATACCGGAACAATCTCGGGTGAAGGCTTTGTCATCACCATCAAGGATACGCAGAAAAAGGGCGAAGGTGTCTTCGTACATACAGGCGAAGTGACCAGCGGTTCGGCAAAGGTCGGTGAAGCCGTTGAGCTGAAGGTGGATTCCGAGCGTCGCACGCGTATCCGTTCCAACCATTCGGCAACACATCTGTTGCATGAAGCGCTGCGCGAAACCCTTGGGACCCACGTTGCGCAGAAGGGTTCGCTTGTTGCGCCTGATCGCCTGCGTTTCGACTTCTCGCATCCAAAGCCGATTTCGGCAGAAGAATTGACCGCTGTTGAAAATCTCGCCAATGAGATCATCCTGCAAAATGCGCCGGTTTCAACGCGCTTGATGGCCGTAGACGATGCGATTGCAGAAGGTGCGATGGCGCTGTTTGGCGAAAAATATGGCGATGAAGTGCGTGTTGTTTCGATGGGCACGGCCAAGCATGGTGAAAAGGCTGGCAAGGCTTACTCTGTTGAGCTTTGCGGTGGCACGCATGTGCGCCAGACCGGCGATATCGGCCTTGTGCGCATTCTCTCTGACAGCGGCGTTGCTGCCGGTGTTCGCCGCATGGAAGCGCTGACGGGTGAGGCGGCTCGCCTTTACCTTGAAGAACAGGATGAGCGCGTCAAAGCCATTGCTGGTGCACTGAAAACGACACCGTCTGAAGCACTGGAGCGTGTCAACGCACTGGTTGACGAACGCAAGAAGCTGGAACGTGAACTTGCAGATGCGCGCCGACAGCTTGCGTTGAGCGGCGGCTCTTCGGATGGTGGCAGTGCTGTTGAAACCGTCAATGGCGTCAACTTCCTTGGTAAGGTTGTGACCGGCGTTTCGCCACGCGATCTCAAGCCGCTGGCTGATGAAGGCAAGAAACAGGTTGGCTCCGGCATCGTTCTTTTTATTGGTGTTGGTGAAGATGGCAAGGCAAGCGCAGTTGCTGCTGTCACTGAAGATTTAGTTGGTCGTTTTAGCGCGGTTGATCTTGTTCGTGCTGCATCGGCTGCTCTTGGTGGCGCAGGCGGCGGCGGTCGCCCGGATATGGCACAGGCCGGTGGCTCCGATGGCACCAAGGCAAACGATGCCATCGTTGCAGTGAAAGCGCTGATTATTTGATAAATTGCGTATAAGAATGAAAAGGCCGGGATTTCCCGGCCTTTCTTTATGCTGCATGCGCTCTACGACTATCGACGGGCGCTTCATCGCGCTCACTAAGGCTATAATCCCGTGCCACATCGGCAACGCGCAGGCGATAGTTTTCAAAAACACCGCCGCGCCCTTTTGCCTGTGCGATGCGATGGGTGGGTAGATTGCGCCATTGTTTGACTGCCTCTTCATCCCGCCAGAAGGAAAGGGACAGCAGCTTTTCTGGCTCAACCAGACTTTGAAAACGTTCAATCGATATAAAACCGTCGATTTGCGCAAGATCAGCGCGCAGGCTTGCGGCAATATCGAGATACTGCTCGCGCCTCTCATCATTTGCTGGCCAGACTTCAAAAATAACAGCGATCATGGCTTGATGAACTCCGCATGCGGAGCGGATTGCAGTTTGAGAAATATGCGCTCTTCACACCGGATAAATTGTTCGCGTTTTGCAAATTCATAATTCGCTCGGCCGATTGGATCAGCAGCCAGACGTGCGCGAAACTTTTCATAGGCAGCAAGGTCTTCGATTGAATAAACACCATAAGCTGTTGTGGTGGAGCCTTCATGCGGGCCGAAATAGCCAATCAGATTGGCACCGCAACGTGGGCTTGCCTGTCCCCAATTGCGTGCATATTCCGCAAAAGCCTCGGCTTTGAACGGATCAATTTGATAGCGTATAAAGCAGGTAATCATTCTTATCTCCTGAAATTGGTGATTTGCTGGAGACGTTTTAGCGCATTGAACTTCATCCATGCTTCGGTTAGCATCGAAGTATGAAAGACGGGCCTATCATAGCTTCTGTTGCAGCCCTGTTGGGCGATCCGGCACGCGCAAACATGCTCACCGCGCTGATGGACGGCCGTGCTTTGACGGTAAGCGAACTTGCTGCTGCTGCGGGCGTGACACTTCAGACAGCCAGCGGGCATCTATCCAAGCTTGATGCCGCGAATTTGCTTGTGGCTGAGAAGCAGGGCAGGCACCGTTATTTCAGGCTATCAGGCCCGGACGTAGCACAGGTGCTCGAAGGTTTGATGGGGCTTGCCCAACGCACTGGTGCCGTGCGTGTTCGCACTGGTCCTAAAGACCACGCACTGCGAAAAGCGCGTATTTGCTATGATCATCTGGCGGGTGAGCGCGGCGTGGAAATGCTTGATGCGTCTTATAAACTTGGTTTGATTGATCATGCCAGTGAGCCTCTGCTGACCGATGAGGGAAAATCATTCTTTTCATGCATGGGGATTGATGTCGATGCGCTGCAAAAAGGCAAACGACCGCTTTGTCGTCATTGTCTCGACTGGAGTGAAAGACGCAATCATTTGGGTGGCGCACTGGGTGCTGCACTTCTGAAAACCTTCATCGATAAAGGCTGGGCACGCCGCGAAGCGGGGCGTGTGATTGCCTTTTCCCCCGCTGGCGCGCAAGCTTTTACCAAAGCTTTTCAGCTCTGATTTTTCTCATCACTCAATTTGTTGTGTTGTGAAGGCCGTAGAGCGGTGAACGATCCCATGGACGATGCCGAATAGTGAGCGGTAAACAAAAAACGGCGGGAAAATCCCGCCGTTTTTTGTTCAATAGGATGGCTTAAGCAGCCATTGCCTTCTGAAGATTTTCGTCGATTTTGTCGAGGAAGCCGGTGGTCGAGAGCCAAGGCTGATCTGGGCCGATAAGCAGGGCCAGATCCTTGGTCATGTAGCCGCTTTCAACGGTGTCCACGCAGACCTTTTCCAGGGTATCAGCAAAGCGCTTCAGCTCGGCATTGTTGTCGAGCTTTGCACGATGTGCGAGGCCGCGGGTCCATGCAAAGATCGAAGCGATCGAGTTGGTCGAAGTTTCTTCGCCCTTCTGGTGCTGACGATAGTGACGGGTCACGGTGCCGTGTGCAGCTTCTGCTTCAACAGTCTTGCCATCCGGCGTCATCAGAACCGAGGTCATCAGGCCGAGCGAGCCAAAGCCCTGTGCCACGATGTCGGACTGCACATCGCCGTCATAGTTCTTGCAAGCCCAGACATAACCGCCGGACCACTTGAGAGCCGAGGCAACCATGTCGTCGATCAGGCGATGTTCGTACCAGATCTTTGCTTCCTTGAACTTTTCAGCGAATTCAGTCTGATAGACTTCTTCGAAGATGTCCTTGAAGCGACCGTCATAGGCCTTGAGAATGGTGTTCTTGGTCGAGAGATAGACCGGATAATTGCGCTGCAGGCCATAGTTCAGCGAAGCGCGTGCAAATTCACGAATCGATTCGTCGAGGTTGTACATGGCCATTGCCACGCCAGCGCTCGGTGCCTGATAGACTTCGTGCTCGATGGTTTCGCCATCTTCACCGACAAACTTGATCGACAGCGTGCCCTTGCCCGGGAACTTGAAGTCGGTCGCGCGGTACTGGTCACCAAAAGCGTGACGGCCAACGATGATTGGTTGTGTCCAGCCTGGAACCAGGCGAGGGACGTTCTTGCAGATGATTGGTTCGCGGAAGATAACGCCGCCGAGGATGTTACGGATGGTGCCGTTTGGCGACTTCCACATCTTCTTGAGCTTGAATTCTTCAACGCGGGCTTCATCCGGCGTGATGGTTGCGCATTTTACGCCAACGCCGTGTTCCTTGATGGCGTTTGCAGCATCAATGGTAACCTGATCGTTGGTCGCATCGCGGTGCTCTACCGACAGATCGTAATATTTCAGATCGATGTCGAGGTATGGATGGATCAGCTTGTCCTTGATGAACTGCCAGATGATGCGTGTCATCTCATCGCCGTCGAGTTCAACGACCGGGTTTGCAACCTTGATTTTTGCCATTGATAATGCCTCTCATTGAATGCGTCGCGCTCGTATAGCATCGGTCAACGCGAAGGCAAAGCGTCAGAGACTCATTCTTTGGCCTATAGGCACATTTTCAGGCGGCGTGATGGGCAGACTTTCGCCATTCTGAGCGCTGATCACGATAAGTTTGCTGTTCGCGCAACAAAATAGCGTCTGCGTCCAATGTCGAGATTGCAGTTGATTTGTCTATCGGCACAAGGTCATTGACCTGAAGTGCCAGATAGCGTCCGCAGCAAACCCGAAGAAACGATGCGAAATTATCAAGATCGTGACCTTCCGTGCGCGATTCTTCATAGAGTTTGCCCAGGAGACGGCTGACTGACATCTCGTCACGTCCGGCAATCTCTTCCAGCGCTGACCAGAAAAAGTTCTCCAGTCTGACACTTGTGACCACCCCGTCAATACGCAGCGAGCGGGTTACACTTTGCCAGAGTAACGCGTCAGCCCCGATGAACAATCTGCACATGATTTCCTCCCAAAATATGTCCCGGGATAGTGTCGCGCAGTTTGCCTCCGCCTGCAACTTAGTTCAGGGGTTGAACGCTATAAGTGATGCTTCCGGCGGTTGCCTCATCAATGTTCAATGTGAGATCGCGGATTTCCACTTTTTGCTGATCAGCGGGAAATTCTACCGTCTGGCCTGATGCTGGAAATTCCAGACTGTCAATCGAGTAGCCTCTGATTTCAAACTGCATTTTATCGGCTTCTAAACCAACAAAAACAATATCATAGATGCGTCCGCTTTCATTGGACGAATAGTCGTTTTTCGATGGAAGCATGGTTCCTTTACTGTAATCGCGCGGAGGAACAATCGGATTGCCCGACAAGACAAATTGTGTTTGGCCGAATGTTTCCGGCGAGGGAGCCGGATATTGCTCTGATGTAACGGCCACCTCTGCTTCAGCCGCATCCTGCGCATGGGCGATATTTGATGCGCCTGCAAAAATGGCGCTCATGCTGATGGCTAACGAGAGAGCAAGGGATCTGGCAGTTTTCATCTGGCCTTCCATGTCATTGCAAGAAAGCCTTTCCGACAGAATTTGCGGAAAGGCTCTGATTTGGCATTTTTATCGAAATGCGGTGCAGGATGAAAGCTAATGCTTGCGTCTAACCATGCGTGATTTTGGTGCCGAGCACAGCAAGGAATTGCGAAAGCCACGCCGGATGGGCAGGCCATGCAGGTGCTGTCACCAGATTGCCGTCCGTGACCGCCTCATCGACAGGAATATCGGCATAAGTGCCGCCAGCCAGCTCAACTTCCGGGCGGCAGGCCGGATAGGCCGAGCAGGTGCGCCCATCAAGAACGCGCGCTGCGGCGAGAAGCTGCGCGCCATGGCAAACGGCGGCGACTGGTTTGTCTGCTTCAAAGAAATTTCTGACGATTGCGATGACCTTGTCATCAAGGCGCAGATATTCCGGCCCGCGACCGCCGGGAATAACAAGCGCATCATAGTTTTCAGCCTTAACATCGGCAAATGTTGCATTGAGCGTGAAATTGTGGCCGGGTTTTTCGGTGTATGTCTGATGGCCTTCAAAATCGTGAATAGCGGTCGCTATGGCGTCTCCCGCTTTCTTTCCGGGACATACGGCATGAACCTTGTGACCAACCGCGAGCAGCGTCTGAAACGGAACCATTGTTTCGTAGTCTTCACAGAAGTCGCCGCAGATCATGAGAATTTTTTTGCCGGACATGATTTTCCTCCCTGTAACGTCGATGTCGGTCAGGGCAGTCTGACATGGATGGGCGCAGAGCTGGTGTTATTCCGCTACTACACGTGTTTTTCGATATCGAATGTAAGGGGAATCTTTGCGATTCTCTGTCATTTATGTCAGGGAAGCGCCACGATTTTAAGGAATAAGCGGAAAATATCATGGCAGGAACAGACAAGCAGCGCCCAATGATCACGGAAGGACCAGCCATCATTCTGGTTAATCCGCAATTGCCGGAAAATATCGGCATGGTGGCGCGTGCCATGGCAAATTTTGGCCTCGCGGAACTGCGATTGGTGCAGCCGCGCGAGGAATTTCCAAGTGAAAAAGCGCGTGCTGCGGCAAGCAAGGCCGATCATATCATCGACAATGCGGTTGTTTATGATGATCTGCCTTCGGCGATTGCCGATCTCAACTTTGTCTATGCGACCACCGCGCGTGAACGTGATGGTTTCAAGCAGGTGCGTAGCCCTGTGGAAGCAAACAATGAGTTGCGTCGTCGTTTTGTGCGTGGTGAGAAGATCGGCATTCTTTTCGGGCGTGAGCGCTTTGGTCTCAGCAATGAGGAAGTTGGTCTTGCTGATGAGCTGGTGACATTTCCGGTTAATCCGGCTTTTGCATCGCTTAATATTGCGCAGGCTGTGCTGCTCATGTCTTACGAGTGGATGAAATCTGGCCTTGCAACCGAAACGGACACGGTTTTCCGTGGGCCAGAAATGGAAGCTGCGCCGAAGCTGGAATTGCAGAGTCTTTTCAATCATCTGGAAGAGGCGCTTGATATTCGGGGTTATTTCCGTCCCGAGGCGAAGAAAGAAATAATGGTCAATAATCTGCGTTCTGTTTTGACTCGCGCAGGTTTTGCATCGGCAGAACTTAAGCTTTTGCGCGGCGTCATCACATCGCTTGATGCTTTCACACCCAAGAAGCCACGCGGCTCTGGTGCCCCGGAAGGTCGTGCACGCAAACCCGCAAAAGAGGACAAGGCTGAATGAAACACCCGCCTGCAGCAGAGCTTTCCGGCAAGTCTTCAACCGCGACAGAAAGACCAATTTTGGTCTTTGACAGTGGTATCGGCGGGCTGACAGTTTTGCGCGAGGCGCGAGTGATGATGCCGGATCGGCGATTTATTTATATCGCAGACGATGCCGGTTTTCCTTACGGCGATTGGGAAGAAGAAGCGTTGCGCTTGCGCATTGTCGAACTCTTCGGTCAGTTTATCACTGAGCATGACCCTGAAATCGCGGTGATCGCCTGTAACACGGCTTCGACGCTGGTGCTTGACGATCTGCGTCGCGCTTATCCTTTAGTGCCGTTTGTTGGCACCGTTCCCGCTATCAAGCCTGCTGCTGAGCGCACCTCGTCGGGGCTTGTGTCAGTTCTTGCAACGCCGGGTACAGTCAAGCGTGCCTATACGCGCGATCTGATCCAGTCATTTGCAACGCAATGCCATGTGCGCCTAGTTGGCGCGGATCGCCTTGCAAGCATTGCCGAGGCGCATATTCGCGGTGAGCAGATTGATGAAGCGCTGGTGGTTGAGCAGATCACGCCGTGTTTTGTCGAGAAGGATGGAAACCGCACGGATATTGTTGTGCTGGCCTGCACGCATTACCCATTTCTCGCCAATGTGTTTCGCAGGCTGGCGCCATGGCCGGTCGACTGGCTTGATCCTGCCGAAGCCATTGCGCGTCGTACTTTATCGCTGTTGCCGCCAAGACATATTGATGACGAACTGTATCATCACGACGATCTGGCGGTCTTTACATCGCAGAAACCCGATTATGCCATTCGCCGATTGATGCAGGGCTTCGGGTTGCAGTTTTCCTGAGCAACAAGAATGCTCTCATTCGAAGATTCAGGAATGTAATTCAACCTATTGATTTTATTAAAATACCCGGAAAATTTTTCCGGGTATTGCAGATAATGTTGGGCTTATCCAGCCGCTTTTTGTTTGGAATCGCGCTTTGCTTGCGCCACACTGGCGGCCTTTTTCAGGCGCCCACGTTCCATAGGGCGGACGAGACTGTCGGCTTTCTCATTGGGGATGTTGCGCATGCCATGACGTGCGTGGCGGGTGTTGAAGGCTGGCTCGTTTTTCTCATTTGCTTTCTTGGTTGCTAGTGCTTTTTGAGCGTTTTCAACCAGATTGTTGCTGGCTGACATGCTGCGGCGGCGATCAATTTCCGCATTGATGCGGCGCATGGCCATAGCCAGAACGGAAACCTTCAGATGCGAGCCTTCATCTGCCTTCGACGCCGAAGCGCCACGTGCTGCTGCTTTTCCGCGCATTTCGCGGCGGCGCTGGTGCGCCTGATCGCGCGCCTTGCTGCGACGATCACGCAACAGTTTTGCCAGTTGAGTAAGCTCAGAGTCGGGGACATCCTGAAGAAGTGGATGATGCGATTTTTCAACCAGCTCTCGTTCTTCCGCGTTCAACGCACGGGCTTCTTCCTTGCGTGTGATAGCCATGAAAATCTCCTTCCGTTTGCTTATCCTGTTTGCATATAGGTCGGTGATCGCATGAGAAAAGGGTGCGGCCTATGGCGTTGGAACCAACGCGTTGCGCTGTCGTTTATTATCTTTGGAGATGGTAAAGAGGTTCACGCGATGGATATTGTTGAAACACGAATTAGTTCGCTTGGTGGTTTCAAGGTCTATTTGGTTGAGTTCGTCACACAAGGTGAGGAACGCGTTTCTGTCAAAGTTGAAAATGAGACCGATGCGGAACTCAGCCGCGATGAGGTGACGCGCCTCGCAGCGCTTAAACTGGGTGAGGCTTTTAACATTGCATGTGTTGAATGTGGAATTGAGCCGCAAAATCTGCTCACGCGCCCCAGCGCGCGCAGATCCGGTGATCGCGCAGAGCTGGAGCGTCAGTTGGATGAAGGCTTGGAAGACAGCTTCCCGGCAAGCGATCCGGTTTCAGTCACAAGCTCTGCGATACCAGCATCGGCGGACCCCAAATCATAAGCTCGGGGCACGTTGCCGCAATAGTGTAAGTCCGGGGCACATTGCCCCGGTGCTTTAAGTGTCTCATAAAATGAGTCCGATGATTATCTCAAACACATGAAATCGTTATAGATTTCTGCGTTTTCCTTCCATCAGGTCGAGCACTGCGCGCGCGCAATCAAGAACATTCGTTCCGGGGCCGAAGACCGCCGAGACACCATGGTCAAACAAATATTGGTAGTCCTGGCGCGGCACGACTCCGCCACAGACAACGATAATGTTTTCTGCACCTTTTTTGCGAAGTGTATCGACAAGCTGCGGCAGCAGGGTTTTGTGTCCGGCCGCAAGGGAAGATACGCCGAGCACATGCACTTTAGCCTTGATCGCCATATCGGCGGCTTCGTCCGGCGTCTGGAATAGCGGTCCGGCAAGCACTTCAAAGCCAATATCGTCAAAGGCAGACGCGATGATTTTTGCGCCGCGGTCATGTCCATCCTGACCGAGCTTTGCCACCATGATGCGAGGTTTTTCGCCGGTATGCTTTGAGAATTCTTCAAGGCGTTCAACAAGCGTCTGGAACTCAGGCTCGTTCTCATAAGCCTTGCCGTAGACGTGTTTTACGACCTTCGGCACTGCCGCGTGGTCGCCAAAGGCATGGCGCATTGCATCGGATATTTCGCCGACCGTTGCGCGCGCGCGCGATGCTTCAACGGCGGCGGCCAGAATGTTGCCTTCACCGGTTGTTGCGACCTTTTCCAACTCGGCAAGCGCTGCCTCAACTTTGGCTTTATCGCGCGTTTGTTTGATGCGGTTCAAACGGTCGATCTGCGATTTTCTGACCGCAGTATTATCGATTTCGAGAATGTCGATGCTGTCTTCCTGCTCCAGACGGAACTTGTTGACACCAACGATTACCTCTTCGCCCTTATCGACCGCTGCCTGTCTGCGGGTGGCTGCTTCTTCGATCAGACGTTTTGGCAGACCGCTTTCGACGGCTTTGGTCATGCCGCCAAGGCTTTCGACTTCTTCGATCAGCGCCCATGCTTTTTCTGCAAGTTCATTGGTCAGGCTTTCGATGTAATAAGAGCCTGCCAGCGGATCGACGACTTTAGTAACACCTGTTTCATTTTGCAGAATAAGCTGCGTGTTTCGCGCGATGCGGGCGGAGAATTCAGTTGGCAAAGCGATGGCTTCGTCAAAAGAATTGGTGTGCAGCGATTGTGTGCCGCCAAGGGCTGCCGACATGGCTTCAAAAGCTGTGCGGACGATATTGTTATACGGGTCTTGCTCCTGCAATGAGACGCCCGATGTCTGGCAATGGGTGCGCAGCATCAGCGAGCCGGGCTTTTTCGGATCGAATTCCTTCATGATGCGTGTCCAGAGCAGCCGGGCTGCTCTGAGCTTGGCAATCTCCATGAAGAAGTTCATGCCGATGGCGAAGAAGAATGACAGTCGCCCCGCAAATTCATCAACATTCAGGCCTTTATTGAGTGCCGCACGGACATATTCGCGCCCATCGGCCAATGTGAAAGCCAGTTCCTGCACCAGCGTGGCGCCCGCTTCCTGCATGTGGTAGCCGGAAATGGAAATCGAATTGAATTTCGGCATTTCGGCTGCGGTATAAGCAATAATATCTGCAATAATCCGCATGGATGGTTCTGGCGGATAGATATAGGTATTGCGGACCATAAATTCTTTCAGAATATCATTCTGAATGGTGCCGGATAGCAGATCGCGCGACACGCCTTGCTCCTCGCCAGCCACAATGAAATTGGCGAGGATCGGGATCACGGCGCCATTCATGGTCATGGAAACGGAGACTTTTTCGAGTGGTATGCCGTCGAAAAGGATTTTCATGTCCTCGACGGAGTCAATTGCCACGCCCGCCTTGCCGACATCGCCTTCTACGCGTGGGTGATCGCTATCATAACCGCGATGGGTGGCAAGGTCGAAGGCGACCGATACGCCTTGCTGGCCAGCGGCCAGTGCCTTGCGGTAGAAGTTGTTGGACTCTTCGGCTGTGGAGAAGCCGGCATATTGGCGGATGGTCCAGGGACGCCCCGCATACATGGTCGCACGCGGACCGCGCAGGAATGGCTCAAAACCGGGAAGCGAATCAAGGTGGCAGATTCCATTAAGATCGTCAGCCGTATAAAGCGGCTTCACATCAATGCCTTCCGGCGTATGCCAGACGAGGCTATCGGCTGGCCGCTTCAGTTCCTTTTCGGCCAGCTTCGACCAATCCTGTTTTGTGGGGCGCTCGCTCATATTGGTGCTCACTCGAATTCCATAATGAGTTCATCAACGGCAAGGCTTGCGCCTTCTTCTGCCGCAATCCGTTTGACGGTGGCGCGACGTTCAGCACGCAGCACGTTTTCCATCTTCATGGCTTCAACCGTTGCCAATGGCTGGCCTGCCTCGACTGTATCACCGTCTTTGACAAGAACCGAGGTGATAACGCCGGGCATCGGGCAGAGCAGCATCTTGGACGTATCCGGCGGCAGTTTGACTGGCATCAGCTTTGCCAATTCTGCAACCCGCGGCTTGCGCACATGGGCGATCACATCAATGCCCCGCCAGCGCAGACGCCAGCCTGTGCCGGAGCGCAGAACCTTGACGGCGACGGATCTGCCGTCAACCGTGAAAGAGCCAAGCTGATTGCCCGGATGCCAGTCGCTGGCGACCGGTAAGCTGCGAGCGTCAGCAAAGTAGATTGTTGTCCCACCTTCGCCCTCAGCGATCCTCAAGGTCAAGCTGAAGTCACCAAGCGTTACGACCCATTCGGTTGCCACAGATTGTGCCTGTGACGATAAACGGCCTGAAATCTGGCTGTTGCGTTGTTCGACCGCCATATTGATCTGTGCAGCAACAGCGGCCAGTACATGCGCATCTTCTTCCGATACGGAAACGCCAGCAAAGCCGTCTGGATATTCCTCGGCAATAAAGGCCGTGGTCAGCGCGCCAGCGCGAAACCGCGGATGCTCCATAACCGCTGACAAGAAGGGCAGGTTGTGGCCAATGCCTTCCACTTCAAAAGCATCCAGCGCATTGCTCATGGCATCAATTGCACTGGTGCGATCAGCGCCCCAGCTGCAAAGTTTTGCAATCATGGGGTCATAATACATCGAAATTTCGCCACCCTCAAAGACGCCCGTATCGTTGCGGATGATTGCGCCACTTGCGGTTTTGCCTTCGACAGGCGGACGATAGCGCGTCAGCCTGCCAATCGAAGGCAGGAAGTTGCGATAGGGGTCTTCTGCATAAAGGCGGCTTTCGATGGCCCAGCCGTTGAGCTTGACATCGGCCTGTGTGATGCGAAGCTTTTCGCCCGATGCAACGCGGATCATTTCGTCAACCAGATCAATGCCGGTGATCAGTTCTGTCACCGGATGCTCGACCTGCAAGCGCGTGTTCATCTCAAGGAAATAGAAATTGCGCTCGCCATCGACGATGAATTCAACCGTGCCTGCGGAATAATAGCCAACAGCCTTGGCGAGGGCTACGGCCTGTTCACCCATAGCTTTGCGGGTGGCTTCATCAAGAAACGGTGAGGGCGCTTCTTCGATCACTTTCTGATTGCGGCGCTGAATGGAGCATTCGCGTTCGCCCAGATAGATGACATTGCCGTGTTGATCGCCAAGAACCTGAATTTCGATATGGCGCGGTTGGGTGACGAATTTCTCAATGAAGATGCGATCATCACCGAAAGAAGATTTTGCTTCGTTGCGTGAGAGCTGGAAACCTTCGCGCGCTTCATCATCATTCCATGCGATGCGCATTCCCTTGCCGCCGCCACCGGCGGACGCCTTTATCATCACCGGATAGCCGATAGATGTTGAAATACGAACCGCTTCTTCTGCGTCTTCGATGAGCCCCATATGGCCGGGAACGGTGGAGACCCCAGCCTCGGATGCGAGCTTTTTTGAGGTGATCTTGTCGCCCATGGCCTCAATGGCGTTTACCGGAGGGCCTATGAAGGTGACATTGGCGGCTTTAAGTGCCTCTGCAAAGCGCGGGTTTTCCGACAGGAAGCCATAGCCGGGATGGACGGCGTCGGCCCCCGTTTCTTTGATTGCTGCCAGAATCTTATCGATCACGATATAGGACTGGTTTGAGGGCGCTGGTCCGATATGCACGGCCTCGTCGGCCATTTTGACATGCAGCGCATTGCGGTCAGCGTCGGAATAGACGGCAACCGTGGCAATGCCCATTTTCTTTGCGGTTTTGATAACCCGGCAGGCAATTTCGCCGCGATTGGCAATGAGGATTTTCTTGATCATCTGTATCGTACCCGTAGCAATCTTACAGCGGAATGGTGTCGTGTTTCTTCCATGGCGTGTTCTGGCTCTTGTTGCGAAGCGCAGAGAACGCACGGGCGATACGGCGGCGGGATGAATGCGGCATGATCACTTCATCAATGAAACCGCGTTCGGCAGCAACGAAAGGATTGGCGAAGCGTTCTTCATACTCTTTCGTGCGGGCGGCGATCTTTTCAGGGTCGCCCAGTTCTGAGCGGTAGAGAATTTCGGTAGCACCCTTGGCGCCCATAACGGCAATCTCGGCGGTTGGCCAAGCATAATTAATGTCGGCACCGATGTGCTTAGATGCCATCACGTCATAAGCGCCGCCATAGGCTTTGCGGGTGATCAGCGTGACCATCGGCACAGTTGCCTGGCTATAAGCAAACAGCAGTTTCGCGCCATGCTTGATCACGCCACCATATTCCTGCGCTGTGCCGGGAAGGAACCCCGGAACATCGACCAGTGTCAGGATTGGAATGCTAAAAGCATCGCAGAAGCGCACAAAGCGTGCAGCCTTGCGTGAGGAATCAATATCAAGGCAGCCAGCCAGCACCATGGGCTGATTTGCGACTACGCCAATAGTCTGGCCGTCCATGCGAATAAAGCCGGTGATGATATTTTTGGCGAAAGCTTCCTGAATTTCAAAGAAATCGCCTTCGTCCGCAAGAGCGAGAATCAGCTCCTTCATGTCGTAAGGCTTGTTGGCGTTATCAGGGATGAGTGTGTCCAGCCGCATTTCGAGGCGGGCAGGATCATCGAAGACAGGGCGAACAGGTGGCTTTTCACGATTGTTGAGCGGCAGGAAGTCAAACAGGATGCGGACCTGTTCCAGCGTTTCAATGTCGTTTTCGTATGCGCCATCGGCAACCGACGACTTTCTGGTGTGCGTTGACGCACCGCCGAGTTCTTCCGCCGTGACGATTTCGTTGGTGACGGTCTTGACCACGTCCGGGCCTGTCACAAACATGTAGGAACTATCGCGGACCATGAAGATAAAATCGGTCATCGCCGGGGAGTAAACCGCACCACCCGCGCACGGCCCCATGATGACAGAAATCTGCGGAATGACGCCCGAAGCATCGGCATTGCGCTTGAAAACATCGGCATAACCAGCAAGCGAGGCCACGCCCTCCTGAATTCGCGCCCCGCCAGAATCGTTCAATCCAATCACCGGGGCACCGTTCTGCATGGCCATGTCCATGATCTTGCAGATTTTCTGCGCATGGGTCTCAGAGAGCGAACCGCCAAGAACGGTAAAATCCTGACTGAAAATATAGACCTGACGGCCATTGATCGTGCCCCAGCCGGTCACCACGCCATCGCCTGCGATCTTCTGCTTTTCCATGCCGAAGTCGGTGCAGCGATGCGTGACATACATGTCGAACTCTTCGAACGAACCTTCGTCGAGAAGCACTTCAATTCTTTCACGGGCAGTCAGCTTACCTTTGCTGTGTTGCGCATCAATGCGCCTTTGTCCGCCGCCAAGGCGAGCCTCTGCGCGACGAGATTCAAGCTGTTCGAGAAGTTCCTGCATTCGCTATGACCTTGGAAAGCTATGAGTTTGATTGACTGCTTAGCGCCAGTATGCCGCATTCTGAAAGCTTGAAAAGGTGCTGATGTGTAATTTATAAATTTGCAAATAGCGAATTGCAAAGTTGCAAACATGGCACCCAGAAAACTCTATGTCGGCAGAAAGATCAGAGAAATACGTGAACAGCACCGGGCAACACAGTCAGGCTTTGCTGAACGCTTAGGTATTTCAACGAGTTATCTCAACCAGATCGAGAATAATCAGCGGCCGGTTTCAGCCGCGGTTCTTTTGGCGCTGGCTGAGAATTATCAAATCGATATTGGTGCGATTTCGCTTGGCGATGATGATCGGCTTTTATCGGCTGTATCCGAGGCGTTGGCCGATCCGGTGTTTGACAATTACAAGCCGAATTTGCAGGAATTGAAGCTGATCACGCAAAATGCGCCCGGTTTAGCGCATGCGCTGATTGCCTGTCATCAGGCTTATCGGCGCAATAGCGAGCAGCTTGCAAGTCTCGACAACCAGCTTGGGCGTGCGCCATCTGTTGCCGAGCCCGCGCCTTATGAAGACGTGCGCGACTTTTTCCATTTTATCGATAACTATGTTCATGAGCTTGATATTGCTGCAGAAAAGCTTGCCGATGAGCTGAGGATTCCGTATCGTGATATAGGTGTGGCTTTGCCGCAATATATGGAGGAGCGCTATCGCGTTCGTGTCGCGCGTGCGGATCCCGATGAAGCTATTTTACGCCGCTTTGATCCGGTTGCGCGCGTTCTGTATCTCAACCCTTATTCGCCAGCTTCGACTCGCAATTTCCAGATTGCGTTCCAGATTGCCGAACTGGAGATGGAAGAGCTTGTCACCGCTATCGCAAAACGGGCGGATTTTCGCTCATTGGAAGCAATTGAGATTTGCAAAATCGGTCTGCGGAATTATTTCGCCGGTGCGCTGGTCTTGCCCTATCAGACTTTTCTTTCAGCCGCCAAAGAACTGCGGCACGATCTTGAATTGCTGGCATCGCGCTTTGGTGCCAGTCTGGAACAGGTCGCGCATCGTCTGAGCACATTGCAGCGATCTGGCCAGCGTGGCGTTCCTGTGTTCTTTGCACGGATTGACCGGGCGGGAAATATCACCAAACGGCACAGTGCAGCCAAGCTGCAATTTGCCCGTTATGGTGCGGCGTGTCCGCTGTGGAATGTGCATCAGGCGTTTGAAACGCCGGGCCGGATCATTCGTCAGTTAGCTGAGACACCAGACGGTGCGCGCTATCTTTGCATTGCGACCGAACTGACCAAGAGCGAAGGCGGATTTCACGCCCCGCAACGTCGTTATGCTATTTCTTTGGGCTGTGAAATCACACATGCGCAGGATTTTGTCTATGCGGATGGTTTGGATATTACCACGCGCTCCGCATTTGACCCGATTGGGGTTTCCTGCCGTATTTGTGAGCGGGCCGAATGCGTGCAGCGTGCTGTCCCGCCATTGAAAAGCAAATTGGCGGTCGATCACGACCGCCGTGGAATCTTACCTTACAGACTATTGTAGAAATCAGAAACCGGAATGCTCTTTAAGGAATTCGGCTTCTTCGGGTGTCGTCTCGCGGCCCAAAACTTTGTTTCGATGCGGAAAGCGGCCAAAGCGTTCGATAATATCGTGGTGCTGGCGTGCGAAGCCTAAGGAGAATTCATCACCGAGCTTTTCGTATAGATCAATGCACCGCTTCTGATCACTGAGATGTTCGCTGTGCATGAAGGGCAGATAAAAGAACTGACGTTGTTCTGCCGATAGCTTGCGGTCAAAATCATGATCGAGTGCCTGCGCCGCTACATCACGGGCGAGGCCATCGCTTTCAAACGAGCGTGCAGAGCCGCGAAACATGTTGCGTGGAAACTGATCGAACAAAATCGTCAGTGCAAGTGCGCTTTCCGGCTGCTGTTTCCAGTTTTCAAACTTGTCGGTACGCGCGTCTTCGTAGCCTGCGAGAAATTTTTCACGAATTTCCGCATCGATTGCATCGTTTTTGCTGAACCAGTTTTCGCGCATCTTTGCTGAAAACCAGAAATCGAGGACGTCTTCGGGTTGAATGGCCATTGCTGCCTCTTTCCAGCTTTACGGGGTCTGACTTTGGTTATCGGGCTGCGGGCAGGGTGTCTCGCCCTTTATATTGCGGGACATGCAGGCGAATCGGTCAAAGCCCTTGCCTGCATCCATTGCCGCTTTTCCGGCACCACAACCGGATAGAGTTGTTAGCATGATCAACAGAACAAAATATTTCATCTGAAGCCCTTCCGGTTTACATGGCAACGTTCGCCAAATCTGCGCACATAGATACAGAAAATTGCGATCAGCCGCGACCACGATAATTGGGTACAGACTGTTCTGGAATCCAGACATTTTTCGGAGCTTCGCCAGTCTGATAGAACACATCAATCGGAATACCGCCACGTGGATACCAATAGCCGCCGATACGCAGCCATTCAGGCTCCAGAAGCTCCACCAGACGTTTGCCGATCGTGACTGTGCAGTCTTCGTGAAAAGCGCCATGATTGCGGAATGAAAACAGGAACAGCTTGAGCGATTTGCTTTCGACCAGCCAGTTTCCGGGCACGTAATCGATCATCAGATGCGCAAAGTCCGGCTGTCCGGTCATGGGGCAAAGCGAGGTGAATTCAGGTGCTGTAAAGCGAATGCAATAGGGCGTTCCTGCTTGCGGGTTTGCAACCCGTTCCAGTACCGCTTCTTCAGGGGATTGGGGAACAGTAGTGTTTGATCCGAGCTGCTTGAGGTCAGAATATATCGTTTTTTCAGACATTTACGTGCCTTTTTAAAAAGCCACGGCGCAGTCCTGTGCTGGAATATCCAGACACTTGTCCTTGTTTTTACCGGGTAGGCTGCGACCGGTGGCAAATTGCCAATGGCTTCGACTAACAGTGATATTGTTTCCGGTAAAGCGCAAAAAAAACCGCGCCAGAGAAGCGCGGCTTTTCATTGGGAGGATTTCGTTCTTAACGGCGATCAGAAAGGATGCAGCCAATTGCAACGCCGATCGCGATACCGATAAGGCCCGCGGTGCCAAACAATGTGGTCGCGGTACCGGGGTTTTCCTTTACGGTCTCTGCGACAGCGTGACCACGTTCACGCACAACCTGTGCTGCGTGGCGGAAACGACCAGATGCGTCATCAAGAGCATCTTCTGCACGATCTCTGAATTCACTTGATTGCGAAGCCAGTGACTTGGAAAGACGCTTTAATTCACCGCGTAGATCTGCAATCTGCTGTTCGAGAGCGTGCTGAATATCATTAGCGGTTTTGTTGTCAGCCATTTCATGTCTCCATACAATTGATGTCTGTTCAATGCATTAAAACACATTTGGTTCCATTTTAGTTGGAAAATAAGACACTCTTTTTATTGTTCATTTTTTGGGCTGAATACCGGCAGGAGGCTCAGTCCGCGCCCAATGCAAACGCCCGCCATCGCGCCAATTGCTTTGAAGACAAAATCAATAAATTCACCATGTCGACCGGGGGCGAGGCGTTGCATGAGTTCGAACATGCCCGCGCATCCCACTGTTAATAGCAGAACCTGGACCCAATGACGGGGGTAGGCGAGAGCAAACAGGAACCCGACGAGGAAGAAAGCTGTAAAGCGCTCCAAATCTGCAGATTGGCTGGCGATTGGTCTGAACTGAATCGGGCTGATCGTGACAATCAGGATCGAGACCAGAACCAGCCAGGCGGCGATGCGAAAAAGTCGCGTCATTGAGCGAAAAGCCTTCTATTCTGCGGTGCCGTTGGCCATAGGTTCATCCTGATTTGGATCACCGCAACGCTGATACATCTGATCCGTGACCAACTTTTTCAGACCATTACCAAACGGCAATTCATAATGCGCAATAACATCGACGCCCATGCACCATTTAACATTTTCCGGTGACAGGCCGTAATTGGTTTCAAGAAATCCGATGGCGTAATTTATACCCTCATCGCATTTATCGGTTGTGCAGAAGTTACCGTCTCTGGCGAGTTGCCTGATTGAGTTTTCGCCGATTTTTTGAACAACCGGCTCAAGCGCAAAAGGTGCCGCGCCCAAAAGCGCAACAATGACCAGTCCAACAAGGGTATATTTGAGTGAGCGTCGCATGAATCGCTGTCAGTTATTGATCCCGTTATGATTTCATAACGCATGAGCGGCAGTATCATGGCAAGGTCAAGCTAAAAATATGGAGCCTAATTTTTAATCATTATGACCATTTGTGACGGTTTAATATTGACTTTTACGTAAATGCGGTAGCACAACAATTGCCTGCATGTTGCAAGGCAGGGATATAAAAGTGCGTGAATATTATACGATTACAGAACTGACGCGGGAATTCGGGATATCGACCCGTACTTTGCGTTTCTACGAGGATGAGGGATTGATCGCGCCTGTACGGCGTGGTCGCACGCGCTTGTTCAGGCCTTCAGACCGGCATCTTCTCAAGCAGATCATGCGTGGGAAGCGGCTTGGCTTTTCAATCGCGGAAATCCATGAAATCGTGCAGATGTATCGCGAGCCGCCTGGTGAAACGGGGCAGCTCAAGCTTTTGATGAAGCGCGTTGAAGAAAAGCGCGCTGATCTTCGTCAGAAGCGCCGTGATATTGACGAAACGCTTTCCGAACTTGATCAGGTTGAAGAAGCGTGTATCGAACGTCTGGCCGAGCTTGGCGTTTCCACGTAACTGTTATGGCTGATTATCGGGCACTGGTGAGCACATCTGAACGATTTGCTGAACCGTGCTATTGTTGTTCTGGTCAGCCTTGCCGCTAAAAACCTCATCGAACAGTTTGGCTTTGTCGAGTTCGCTGACGACACAGCCGCAGAACTGGTTGCATAAAGCTTCGCTGCCATTTGGCAGGCATGATGCGACACAGGACTGCGTAAAAGCAGGGCGCTGGTCGGGCGGCGAGACTTGCGAGAAGCAATAGACGAGTGCAATCAGTACAGGCTGGTGGATCAGATAGAATGCAAGGCTGTGACGACCGATAAAGGTCAGCGGCTTCTGCAGAAACTGGGGCTTTATCTCGCCCGAGAGCAGCGGCAGCCAGTTGAGCCGTTCGAAAATGCGCGCCGTTGCAATGCCGATCAGCACGGCACCAAACCACGGAAACAGCGGAACATAATCATTCGAGCGCGGTGGGATTGTCGACAGCCCAACCCATGCCAGCCACATCTGATTGAAAATGTCGGCTTGCGCGTAAAATGGTGCGCTGATGACAAAGGCGGCTACGGCCAATGTCAAAACGGGCGGCAGATGCAGAAATAGCAGGCCCAGAACGCTTGCCAGCGCGATTTGATGCAGGATGCCAAAGAAGATGAAATTGTCGGGCGACATGTAATATGTCACTGCAGAAATAGCCGCAGCCGCAGCTACGATTTGCAGAAGGCGCTTTCCAACCGCATTCCAGCGAATGGCGCGGCCATGGGCCAGAACAAGACTGAAACCAACGAGAAACAGAAAGCTCGACGCGATGCAGCGTGCAAAGAGTTTCCAGCCGCCATGCCCGGTGGTGCCCGCCGCCATATAACCGAAGAATTCAAGATCCCAGCCGAAATGATAAATCGCCATCGCAATTAGCGCGACGCCACGCGCAATATCAATGCGCGTCAGGCGCGGACGGCTTGAGGGCGTTACAGTCGTTTCAGCATTGCTCTGCATCGTGCATCCTGAGCTATCGAATTCGAATCTGGCAGATTTCTATCACATGCGCTGACATGGCTATAGTATGTCGAATAACGGATTCGTTACGTCGTTGTGAAATCAGCAGTTCTTGTCGGAGTTCGATTTGTTTTTCAGCGTTTCCAAGCTTTTCTGGCTGTTTTTCCAGCCGCTGACCATCATCTTCGTCCTGCTGTTGCTCGCACTCGTGTTGATCTGGGCCGGTTTAAGGAAGCTGGGGCTCGCCGCGCTGATAAGCGGTGCAGTGATCTTGTTTGTCAGTGCATATACAACGCTTGGCAGCATTATGCTTGTGCCTCTGGAAGATCGCTTTGCCAAAATAACTGAACTTCCGCACCATGTGGACGGAATTGTGGTTTTGGGCGGTTACATGAATGGCGACATCAATGCGGGGCGTCCCGGGTTCGAATTGAACAGCGCGGCTGACCGGATCTTTGAGACGATGCGGCTTGCGCGGCTTTATCCGGATGCAAAGGTGATCGTGTCGGGCGGTGACGGAGCGTTTTTTGAGGAAGCAAAGCCGGAGGCCGACAGCACGCGCACCATGCTGGCCGATCTTGGCTTTTCCGGCGATCGTTTCATTTTTGAGAATAAGTCACGCAATACAGTTGAAAATGCCGTGTTTTCCAAGGCTCTGGCAGAGCCGAAGGCTGGAGAGACGTGGCTTTTGGTGACTTCGGCTTATCATATGCCACGTTCCATCGGGTGTTTTCGTAAGGCAGGTTTTGATGTCGTTGCATGGCCTGTTGATTATAAGACACCCGCAAAACAGCGCTTTTCGCTTTATTTTGAATCACCCAATGAGGCGTTGTCGCGCTTTAGCGTTGCGATGCGGGAATGGGTGGGTTTGACAGCCTATTGGCTGACCGGAAAGACAGATATGCTGCTTCCACAACCCTGATGCCGCAATTTCGCCGTGACTTTTAAGCTTTTGTTAAGCACCTTTGTTGTTAAGATGCTGAAACAAAGAGGGTTTTTGAAGCGTACCTTTGTGAGAATAATAAACGCGCCGCATTTCAGCCACTTTTCAGCGTTGCGTTTCATCTGCGTCAGGGCTATATCTCCGGTAACAGCGTTGTGAAGGACGCTGCTAACAAGAGTTGCACAACAAGGTTTTAAAAATATCCATGGACGAAACCGTTCAAAAATCCTGCTGGGGCGTAACGCTCTGGGCAGTCGTTGGCCTCGCCGCTATCATTCTCATGGCTTATCTTTTCTCGGTGTAATGCCAAACGCGCTGCGGAAAGCGGAAAAATGATGCCGCAATCCGGCATTCTGTTGGCGTTGTTGCTCTCCTACACTATCTGTTAATGGTGTAATATCATCTTGGTCTGCCGTTTTATGCGGCTTGGCACATGGAATTGCACAGCCTGAATTTGGGCTGGATAGGTGTAGAATGTTTCTTTCGGTATTTGATCTTTACAAGATTGGCATTGGACCTTCGAGTTCACATACGATGGGCCCGATGACCGCCGCCCATATGTTTCTCGACGAGCTGATCGCCGGCGAGTGGCCAAAACCAGCCAATGCCAAAGTCTTTCGTCTCAAGGCCGTTCTGCATGGCTCGCTTGCTTATACCGGCGTTGGTCATGCGACTGATCGCGCTGTGGTCTTGGGGCTTTGCGGCTATACACCTGATAAGATCGATCCTGATATTATGGATAGCGAAGTCGAAAAGGTTTCGCGCGCGAAAACCGTCCATCCCGCTGGCCATCCTGCCTATCAATTCGATCCAAAAACCGATCTGGTGCTGGATCGCAAAACGCCCTTGCCGGGGCATGCAAACGGCATGGCTTTTGAAGCTTATGACAAGAGTGATCGGCTTCTGCTTCGCCGCGTATATTTTTCGATTGGCGGTGGCTTTGTCGTCACTGCGGAAGAGTTAAGCCGCGTGCAGACCAGTGGCGGCAAGCGTGAGGAAAAGGCTGATGTGCCTTATCCGTTCAAAAACGCCGCCGAAATGCTTGAAATGGCCAACACGAGCGGTCTTTCGATTGCCGATATGAAACGTGCCAATGAAGAATGCCATATGTCTTGCCTTGATCTCGACGAAGGTCTCGATCGAATTTGGGGTGCAATGCGTGGCTGCATTGAGCGTGGATTAAGTCGCGATGGAATTATGCCGGGTGGATTGAATGTGCGCCGTCGTGCGCGGCAGCTTTTTGAGCGGCTGGAAGAGGATTGGCGCAATAACAAGCTTAATCCGCTGCTCGCCAATGACTGGTTGTCTGTTTACGCAATGGCGGTCAATGAGGAAAATGCTTCCGGCGGGCGCGTTGTAACGGCTCCGACCAATGGCGCTGCGGGTGTGGTTCCGGCAGTGTTGCGCTATTATCTGCATTTTCATGATGATGCCGATGCGAAGGGCATTCGTGATTTTCTCCTGACATCGGCCGCCATTGGCGGTGTGATCAAGCATAATGCCTCTATTTCCGGTGCAGAAGTTGGTTGTCAGGGCGAGGTTGGTTCGGCCTCTGCGATGGCTGCCGCTGGTCTTGCTGCCGTTATGGGCGGAACACCCGAACAGATTGAGAATGCTGCTGAAATCGCGCTTGAGCATCATCTGGGCATGACATGCGACCCAGTCGCCGGGCTTGTTCAGGTGCCATGTATTGAGCGCAATGCGCTCGGTGCTGTGAAAGCCGTTACGGCTGCATCTCTGGCGGTGAAGGGTGATGGTCAGCATTTTGTGCCGCTCGATGCCTGTATCGAAACCATGCGTCAGACGGGGCATGATATGAGCGAGCGCTACAAAGAAACCAGTCAGGGTGGACTGGCTGTTAATGTGGTTGCCTGCTGAGACAGATTCTTATCACTTGAAGACTGCACACGGCTTGGCTAAATCAGGCCCATGGCAATTAATCTCGTCAAACTTTGCGTCGGTTGCGACAGTATTGAAGACCTCGCAGCCTGGATTGATTTCAGGCTTGCGGAGCAGCGTGCTGCCGGTGTTGTGCCCGAGCAGTTTCATACAACCCGCATGGTTCCCAAACGGGTGGATGAATTGCTTGCAGGTGGTTCGCTCTATTGGGTGATCAAGGGCAATGTGCAATGTCGCCAGCGTCTTCTGGACATACGCCCGTTTACGGATGAGCAGGGAATCAACCGCTGTCATCTGGTGCTCGAACCCAAGATTCATCCGACGGAGTGGCAGCCGCGCCGCGCTTTTCAGGGGTGGCGGTATCTGAATGAGAATGAGGTTCCTGCCGATGAAGCAGCGGGGAAATCGGGCAGAGCCGCTCTGCCACCGGAATTGCGACGTGAGCTGGCGGATCTCGGATTGCTTTAGATTCGTTTGCGTTAAAGCGGGATCGCTAAAGGCGTTACGCAGGTCTTGTTGGACGGTTACAAAGAAAAAAGCCTGCCGTTTCTGGCAGGCTTTTTTCATTTCGTATGTCAGCTTTCGATGGTGAGGCGTACTGAAACCTTGTCCGATGTGACGGGCAGGGTCATGCGCATCATCGTGCGCGGTTGTACCATTCTGCGATTGCGCGCTGCGTGGCTGACCAGCAGGCCGACCAGATCACGTGTATGGAGTCCTTTGCCATGACGGACATCTGCAATGCGAATCGCCGCCTGCTTAAGTGCCTGCACCGAAAACAGGGACCCGAGGGCTGAAGGCCGTGGCGCTTCTAGAGCCCATAGGCTGGGTGCCAAAGCATGTTGTCCGATCGTTTCATTCATATTCGACATCTCGAAACCCTCTACGCAATACTATTTTCGGGTCTAAAGCGGTTACGAGAGGGACTCCCCCCTCGCTGGGATTAATTTGCGACTGCGTAGCAGCCAAAACTCTTCTTTTTCAGCGACGCACATGCATCCCAGGCTGCCTTCTTTGACGAAAATCCGACAAAGCGGGCGCGGTAGAATGTCGAACCGCCTTTTACGAATGTCTCGGTATGGGGGGAGGCTGACCGAAGTGGTCCGCCAACAGATGAGGACACTTTTGCAAGCATATCGCGTGCCTGACCTTCGCTTGGCAGCGAGCCAACCTGAATAGCCCATCCGCCTGATGCAGCTGCAGAAGCGGTTGTTACGGGATCAATATCATGCTGAGCAGGAGCCGCAGGGATTGCAGCCTTTGGCATTGGACGGACAGCTGCCTGCGCTGCGGCGAGTGCTGCCGGACGCGGCGTTGGTGCAGCAAGAGCCAGAACCTGCGGCTGATCAACGTCGCCTTCGCCTGATTCATTGTTGATGACGTCTTCAATGCCGGCTTGACGGGCTACAGGGACTGGGGCGTTGCGTGCCTTTGGCAGTTGAGCTGATGCGACAACCTGAGGAACGTCACCACGCATGGCAATGAGAGGTTCGGAAGCGCGACCACGTGTTGCCATTGGCAGGTATTTTTTGATGAGCTGCGCCATATGGGCATCGCGGCTTGCGCCGGTGTTGCCACCCATCACGACGGCGACGATGCGGCGTCCATCAAGATTAACCGATGAGGCAAGGTTGTAGCCGGAAGCATTGGTGTAGCCGGTCTTGATGCCGTCAACACCTTCGATACGGCCAAGCAGACGGTTGTGACCGCGAATGGTTTGACCGCGATATTGGAAACTACTGCGCGAAAAATAAGCAAATTCACGCGGGAAATGCTGGCGAAGTGCAATGCTGAGGATTGCCATGTCGCGCGCAGTTGTAACCTGCGACATGTTTGGCAGGCCGGAAGCATTGCGGAATGTGGTGTTGCTCATGCCAAGACGACGCGCTTTTGCCGTCATCATCTGTGCAAATCGCTCTTCCGAACCGCCAAGGAATTCACCGGATGCAGCTGCGACGTCGTTCGCTGACTTTGTTACCATTGCAAGGATTGCATCCTCGACGCGAATGGACTGGCCTTTTTTGAAGCCGATTTTTGTCGGTGGACGTGCTGCGGCATATGCGGAAACCGGAATTCGCGTGTCTTTGTTGATGCGACCTGACTGCATTGCCTCAAGAAGCATATAAATTGTCATCATCTTGGTCAGCGACGCCGGGTAACGTTTCGCATCGGCGCTGGATGCAAACAGTGTTTTACCTGTATTGGCGTCGACCACGATCGCAGCGTACCGATCATTGGCCGCAGCAGGAACCGTGGTTGTGGCCGTAGAGCAGCCTGTTACAACAGCAAGAAGAAGCGCAGCTTGCGCTGTTCTTTTCATGACATATGCGACTTTACTGAATGCGGTACGCACGATGATGACCTGCCTGTATTCCGGTTTTTTTGGACTGCGGCACAAAGGGCACACAGCAATCTAATTCAGGAACCTTACTGTCATCAGCGTTACCAATCCGTTTATGGTAACTGGATTATTCACACATTTTAAAAAAAAGTTGTGGTGCCGTTTTTGGGAAAGCCCATGGAACTCAGCCCGATCGATGCTCGGCGGACGCTCTGCGCGGATGCTTAAATCGTAAGATTTGGCAATATTTTTGGGAGAGACCTGTGCCAATGCGCAGCCTTGTCATAAGTCTCGGTTGCAAGTGTCAGCGAAGGGCTTAAAATCAGCTTATGACGCCCTACATAAGGAAGGGCAAGCAGGCATAGAGTTGGGCATTGGGTGATAGGTTACATGCGGTATTTAAATCCAGTCATGCAAAGCAAGGCGAACGGCGGGAACGGACCGGATAACGGGACCGTTGTGGTTACGCGTACGCAGCCCAAAACCAAGAAGCCTAGCCTCTATCGCGTTCTGCTTCTCAATGATGACTATACTCCTATGGAGTTTGTCATTCATGTCCTGCAACGTTTTTTTCAGAAAGACATGGACGATGCGACGCGTATCATGTTGCATGTTCATAACCACGGTGTCGGTGAGTGCGGTGTATTCACATACGAAGTTGCTGAAACCAAGGTTAGTCAGGTCATGGATTTTGCCCGCCAAAACCAGCATCCATTACAATGTGTAATGGAGAAAAAGTGAGGTCATATGCCATCGTTTTCATCTAGCCTTGAAAGGGCGCTGCATCAGGCCCTCACAATCGCAAACGAGCGGCATCACGAGTATGCAACGCTCGAACATCTTCTGCTTGCTCTGATCGACGATCAGGATGCGGGCGCAGTGATGCGCGCCTGTAACGTCGATCTGGAGCATCTAAAAAGAATCGTGACCGATTACATCGATCGTGAGCTGGATAATCTCGTCACGGGCTATGATGAAGATTCCAAGCCAACTGCCGCTTTTCAACGTGTTATTCAGCGCGCGGTTATTCACGTCCAGTCCTCCAATCGCGAAGAAGTGACCGGCGCTAACGTGCTTGTTGCCATTTTTGCCGAGCGGGAAAGCCATGCTGCCTATTTCCTTCAGGAGCAGCAGATGACGCGCTACGATGCCGTCAATTATATCTCGCATGGCATTTCCAAACGCACGCAGAGCAGCGAAACGCGCCCGCCGCGTGGCGCGGAAAGTCCGAGCGAAGAACGCACCAGCGTGGAACCGGAAGAAAGTCCGAAGAAAAAGCAGGATGCTCTTACCGCCTATTGCGTCAATCTGAACGAGAAAGCGAAATCCGGTCGCATCGATCCTTTGATCGGTCGTGACAGCGAGATCAGCCGCACCATTCAGGTGCTGTGCCGTCGCTCCAAGAATAACCCGCTTTATGTGGGTGATCCGGGTGTCGGCAAGACGGCAATTGCTGAAGGTCTTGCGAAGCGTATCGTTGAAGGTGACGTGCCTGAAGCGCTTGCGAATGCAACAATCTTCTCGCTCGACATGGGCACGCTGCTTGCCGGTACACGTTATCGCGGTGATTTCGAAGAGCGCTTGAAACAGGTTGTGAAAGAGCTTGAAGATTATCCGGGTGCGGTTCTCTTTATTGACGAAATTCACACCGTTATCGGTGCGGGTGCCACTTCGGGCGGTGCGATGGATGCATCAAACCTGTTGAAGCCTGCTCTGTCTTCCGGTGCAATCCGTTGCATCGGATCGACGACCTATAAGGAATATCGTCAGTTCTTTGAAAAAGACCGTGCACTTGTGCGCCGTTTCCAGAAGATCGACGTCAATGAGCCTTCGATCCCTGATGCCATTGAGATCATGAAGGGTCTGAAGCCGTATTTTGAAGACTTCCATAAGGTTAAATATACGGTTGATGCGATCAAGTCGGCTGTGGAGCTTTCCGCGCGCTATATCTCGGATCGCAAATTGCCGGATAAAGCCATCGACGTGATCGATGAAACCGGTGCAAGCCAGATGCTTCTGCCGGAAAACAAGCGCAAGAAGACCATTGGTGTCAAGGAAATCGAAGCAACCATTGCCACCATGGCGCGGATACCGCCCAAGTCGGTTTCCAAGGATGATGAGGTTGTGCTCTCGCATCTTGATGCAGAGCTCAAGCGCGTTGTTTATGGTCAGGATCTTGCGATTGAGGCGCTTTCGGCTGCAATCAAGCTTGCTCGTGCAGGCTTGCGCGAGCCGGATAAGCCCATTGGTTCTTATCTGTTCTCCGGCCCGACAGGTGTTGGTAAGACAGAAGTTGCCAAGCAGCTTGCATCGTCGCTTGGCGTCGAACTGCTTCGTTTCGACATGTCGGAATATATGGAGCGTCACACTGTATCACGTTTGATCGGTGCGCCTCCCGGTTATGTCGGCTTCGATCAGGGCGGTCTTTTGACCGATGGCGTGGATCAGCATCCGCATTGTGTGCTGTTGCTCGATGAAATCGAAAAGGCACATCCGGATCTCTACAACATTTTGTTGCAGGTTATGGATCATGGTTCGCTTACCGATCACAACGGCAAGAAGATCGATTTCCGCAATGTTATCCTGATCATGACCACCAATGCCGGTGCCGCCGATATGGCAAAGGCTGCGATTGGTTTCGGCTCGACGCGGCGTGAAGGTGACGACATGGAAGCGATCAACCGGTTGTTTACGCCGGAATTCCGCAACCGTCTCGACGCAATTGTTCCGTTTGGTCCGCTGCCGGTTCCAGTCATTCATCAAGTTGTGCAGAAGTTCGTGCTTCAGCTTGAAGCGCAGCTTGCAGAACGTGGTGTGACATTCGAACTGACCGAGCCCGCTATCGCATGGCTTGCTGACAAGGGCTACGATGAGCGCATGGGCGCGCGTCCACTGGCGCGTGTCATTCAGGAGCACATCAAGAAGCCATTGGCCAATGAAGTGCTTTTTGGCAACTTAAAGAATGGCGGTACGGTTCGGGTTGATGTGAAGAAGAAAGAGGATGGTAAAACCGATCTCGTGCTTGAAACCCTTTCTTCGGACAAGCCAGTGAAGCCTAAAAAGGATATTCCGGCGGAAAAGAAGCAGCCCGTTCGCAAGAAGGCTGCGGCAAAGAAGCCTGAGAAGGAAAAGGTACTCGCTGGCAAGGATGATGCCGAGTCAAAACCTTCTGCCAAGGCATCAACGGTAAAATCGTCGGTCCCTAAAGTGCCGCGTAAGAAATAAAAACGTAAAAAGGCCCTTCACGTGAAGGGCCTTTTTATATCGGGTGCATTTTCTCTCTCTCATGATCTAATTACCGTATGTCTTCGAGTCCATTCCCCAGTTCAGACCATCACTCAGCAGAGCAATCTGGCCATCTTGGCTGGTTTTTTCGTGGCACACGACGCATTGTGAGTGTGCCTGCTATCTTGCTGATGAGTTCGTTTATCGGCTTTTCAGGACTGGCAATTGAAAGTGGCATAACTGTCGGGCAGGCGGTGTTTATGACACTCACCATCTGGGCGCTGCCTGCTAAGGTTGTGCTCATTGGTGCGATCAGCGCCGGAGCTTCAATCCCTGCCGCAGCTTTGGCGGTCGGATTGTCGTCGGTTCGGCTTATGCCGATGGTGGTGGCACTTTTACCGGAGCTGAAAGGCCCAAAGACGCGCAAGCTGACGCTGGCAGCACTTTGTCATTTTGTGGCAGTGACCGCCTGGGTCATGGCGATGGAAGAGCTGCGCAATGTGCCACGCGATATGCGCACAAGCTATTTTGCAGGCATTGGAAGCGTTCTGGTCGGAACGAATGCGCTTGTGGTGGCCTTGGTTTATACATTATCGGCGTCGTTTCCGCCGGTGGTGTTTGCAGCGCTTTTCATGCTTACGCCAATGTATTTTCTGACGTCGCTCTGGCGATCAGCGCGGGAACGGGCAGGGCAGATTGCCATGGTTTCCGGCATCGTGCTGTTTCCGATCTTTCATCAATTCGCACCGGGCTATGATCTGTTGGTGACGGGAGTTGTTGGCGGATTGATTGCATTTGTCTTTCATCATTTGCGCAAGGCAAAGAAGGAGGCTGTGCAATGAACTGGGACAGTTATTCCGACTGGTGGTGGCCGCTTATGTTCATCCTGCTTGCAGGCGCACTTCCGACCTATCTTTTCCGTGTTATGGGCGTCATTGTTGGCGGTCGGATACGTGAAGATTCCGAGGTTCTGGTGTTCGTGCGCTGTGTGGCGACGGCACTTGTCGCGGGTGTGATCGCCCAGCTTATTCTTTATCCGAACGGGGAGCTTGCGAACTCCCCGATGTGGTTGCGCGTTGGATCAGCCGCTGCCGGTTTTGTTGCTTATCTCATTGCCGGAAAGCGGTTGCTTGTCGGCATATTGGTGACAGAGGCGTTTCTGATAACGGGTTTGTTAAGCTTATAAAGATGATTCTTATCAAAGTGCTGCGCGGATTTTCTCAGCATTTGCTGTAAGAACGGCTGGATCTTCCATTTTTCCGGTATGAGGCTTTAATTCTACACCCTCAAAACGCGGGATGACGTGGAAGTGCAGATGATAAACTGTCTGGCCTGCTGCCGGTTCATTAAACTGACTGACAGTGACGCCATCGGCATCAAAAGCTTTCTTCACGGCATTGGCGATCTTTTGAACGGCCTTGATGGCTTGAGCGAGCGCTTCCGGCTCTGCATCAAGCAGATTGCGCGATGGTGCTCTGGGAACAACCAGCGTGTGGCCGGTTCCCTGCGGCATGACATCCATAAAAGCGACGACATCATCCGTTTCATAAACGCGTGTTGACGGAATTTCGCCGCGCAGGATTTTCGCGAAAATGTTGTTGTCGTCATAAGTGGCGGACATGCTTGTTTCTCCAGTTCACTCAATTATCAAGCTGGTTATGTGTGCCTGAAAGGCGTGTGCTTTTCCAGTGCCGTGTGGATCTGTTCGATTTCGTGCCGTTCATGTTCCAGATAGTCACTGACCGCACGGCGGAAGCCTTCATGTGCAATGTAATGCGCGGAATGGGTTGTGACCGGCACATAGCCACGGGCAAGCTTGTGTTCACCTTGCGCACCCGCTTCGACAACGCGCAGTTTTCGCTCAATCGCAAAGTCGATTGCCTGATGGTAACAGACTTCGAAATGGAGATAGGGGTGATCTTGGATGCAGCCCCAGTGTCGGCCATAGAGCGTATCGCTGCCGATAAAATTGATGGCACCGGCAATATAACGTCCGCCGCGTTTTGCCATTACCAGCAATATGTCTTCGGCCATCGCTTCACCAATCAGCGAGAAAAACTGACGGTTGAGGTAAGGGCGCCCCCATTTGCGGTTACCCGTATCCACGTAGAACTCAAAAAAGTTGTCCCATACAGATTCCGTCAGATCCTTGCCAGTCAGCCAGTCGATTTCTACGCCTTCGGAAAGCGCATCGCGGCGCTCTTTTTTGAGTGCTTTGCGTTTTCTGGAAACAAGTTCATTTAGAAAATCATCATATTTAGAAAAGCCATTGTTTATGAAATGAAACTGTTGATCCGTTCTATGAAGAAAGCCGGCTGCTTCGAGTGCCGAAATTTCGCTTAAAGGCGCAAATGTTACATGTGCAGAAGAAGCGCCTGTCTGATCAGTGAGTTGCCGAAGTCCGGTTGCGAGAGCGACCTGAATGGCTTCCGGTTCAAACTCCCGATGATGCAGCAAACGTGGGCCAGTGGCGGGGGTGAAAGGAATGGAAGCCTGAAACTTTGGATAGTATCGGCCGCCTGCGCGCTCAAAAGCATCGGCCCAGCCGTGGTCGAAGACATATTCGCCCTGGCTATGCCCTTTCAGGTAATTGGAGACGGCTCCAATCAGAAACCCCTGATTGTCTTCGAGGCGTAGATAATGGGGTAACCAGCCAGCTTGTCGAGACACGGAGCCGGATTGTTCCAGCGCCAGAAGAAATGCGCGTGAAACAAAGGGATTATAGTTGTCACCCTGCCGGGAGGCTCCGGCAAGGCGGTTCCATTCGGCTTCCGAAAAATCGCCGACGCTTTCGACGACGCGAAGGGCGAAGCTTTGCTCAGTCTGCCTCTCGTCGTCACTCATGGATTTTCTCTCTAAGCTACCAATGATCGGGGATCGAAACCTTCAAAGGTAATCTGGTCCACGTTGAGATCGCTGTGCTTCTTCATTTCCATATCGCGCACTGTCCAGCTGATGACCGGAAGGTTGAGCTTGTCGCGCACGAAGCTGACGAACGGGTTGGGTAGATGATGCACATTGTAGGATACGAATGAAATCGGATGCGCGAGCATCGAGAAATGTGCCTCGAAATGCTTCATTCTGGTGCCTTCTGCCGTCAGGCCGCCGGGAATGCCCGGAGCATCGCTTGCAAACAGTCGCACCAGATGATGGTCGAAAGACATGATTGCAACTTCGCCCTTATAATCCGCCAATTCCTTGGCGACGGCGGCCACAAGGCCGTCATCACGGCCTTCAATGCCCTTCAGCTCGATTACGATAGGCACGCGGCCAGCCACAAGGTCAAGCATCTGCTTGAGCGTTGGCGCATGATCATCTGTGTCGCCAATGCGCAACTCAGTGGCTTCGGCAAGTGTCAGATCGCTGATACGGCCTTTGCGTCCAGTAAGGCGTTCAAGATCATCATCATGAAACACGATGACGCCGCCATCTTTGGTCAGGTGTACGTCGCATTCAATCGCAAAGCCGGCTTTTGCGGCTGCATCAAAGGCTGAGAGCGTGTTTTCCCAGCGCGCATTGTTGAGGTCGTGGAGACCACGATGCGCAATCGGCTGCTTTTTGAGCCATTCAGGAGAAGACATTATGCAACCTCAATGATGGCTTCAACTTCAACAGGTGCATTCAGCGGCAGGCTTGCCACACCGACAGCGGAGCGCGCGTGTTTACCCGCATCACCAAGGACTGCGACGAGCAGATCGGATGCGCCATTGGCAACCAGGTGTTGCTCAACGAACGTTGTGCTCGAAGATACGAATATGGTGATTTTCACAATTCGCTTAATGCGGTTAAGATCGCCAAGCGCTGCCTTTGCCTGTGCCAGAATGTTGATGGCGCAGGCGCGTGCAGCCGTCTGACCGTGAGCAACCGTTAAGGTATCGCCAATCTGGCCTGTGTGCACAAGCTTGCCGTTTTCCAGTGGAAGCTGACCGGATGTGAGCAGCAAAGAGCCCGTCTGTGCGAAAGGCACATAGTTTGCGGCTGGCGCTGCTGCCTCCGGCAAAGATATACCCAGATTTTTAAGACGGCTGTCGATTGTGTCGGTCATTCCATTAATCCTTGCTAACTTAATGCCTTCTACTTCCGACTTTATACATAGAATCGGTGAAGCTTTTGGGGAGGGTGCGATTTTTGCCTCGCTTCCGCCACGAGTTTTTTTATCATGCTCCTCAACAGATCGGGAGATTCATATATGCGTTTTTTGAGTATGGCATTTGCGGCGTCCGGAGCTGCGGTTTGTATCTGGGGCGGCGTTGCCAATGCGGCTTCGACGGTGACGTTGGTTCCGCATCGCGCAGTGTATGATCTTACATTGGATCGTGCCGATGAAAAATCTGGGATCACTGGTCTGACGGGCCGCATGGTTTACGAGTTTAATGGTTCTGCTTGCGAAGGTTACACAACGAATTTTCGGTTTGTAACACGCATTGACATGGACGAGCAGCCGCAACGCGTGACTGATCAGCAGACGACAACCTTTGAAAGTGGTAACGGCAAGGATTTCCGTTTCGTCAACAAAACCTTTGTCGACAAGGAGCTGGTCAAGGAAGTACGCGGTGATGCCAAGGTTGAAGATGGGAAGACCGTGGTTGCACTCACCAAGCCGAAGGAAAACAAGCTTGATCTGAAGGCGACGCAGTTTCCAACCATGCATATGGAAGAACTTGTTGCCAAGGCTGTAGCCGGAGAGAAATTTTACCAGACGTCTCTTTATGATGCATCAGAAGACGCGGACCGTGTTGTTTCGACGACCGTTGTTGTCGGAAAGGAACAGCAAGCCAAGGGCGATGAAGCCAAAGCCATGGGCAAGTTCATGAAGGACAATGTCTGGCCGGTCACGATCTCCTATTTTGACGACAAGGAAAAGCAGGACGGTCTTCCAATCTATCGTATCAATTTCAAGCTCTACCGAAACGGCATCACCCGTGACCTGACCATGGACTATGGAGATTTTTCCATGCACGGAAAGTTGGTTAAGCTCGATGTTTATGGCGAGGATAAAAGCACCGTTAAACAAGCCTGCCCTTAGTAAGAGGTATATTTTATAACTATTAATTGTGGCTGCATGCCGATTAAGTTTCATTTTATTGTTTTTTTATAGTTATAAAGACGTGATATAGTAAAATTATTTATGTGGATTGTTTTATGAAGAAATTATTATTTCTGGCTTCTGTTGTTTTGTTGGCAGCTTCTCCGTCTATGGCGGCTGCCAAGCATCATCACCCGGTGACAAAAGCCAATCCTCAATGTGTGCGAACAGACAAGGCTCAGATTGCCACTCTCTTTGATCGTTGGAACAATTCACTGCGGACAGGAGATGCGCGTAAAGTAGCCGCAAACTACGCACGTGACTCGGTGCTTCTGCCTACGATGTCCAATCGTGTGCGTAAGACTGACGGGGAGCGGATCGATTACTTTGAACATTTTTTAAAAGAGCATCCGGTCGGGCATATAGATAGCCGCACAATCCGAATTGGTTGTAATGACGCGATTGACACAGGTGCTTACACTTTTACTTTTGCTGACGGGAAAAAAGTGCAGGCCCGCTATACGTTTACTTATGTTTGGGATCATAAGCGATGGTTGATTTCCTCCCATCATTCTTCACTGATGCCTGAAAAGTAAGAGAGCTGCTAAGCTGAGAATTTGAATAGCTTGAGCCGCTAGCTTATATAGCCAATATAACTTGTTTCATCTGAGTGGTGAAATCAAATGCTCTCCCGTATTTGAGGGGCAGGGCTTGCATTTATCGGCGCGTTGGTTTAACAGCGCGCCTATTCCACACACGGGATTGGGCTTTTGCCGGGAGAAATCCGGCCTCAGCCTCCGGTGGCGAGTGATCGCCTCAGCCCGTGGAGGTTAAACCGGAAAAGGAAAATACAGATGGCATTGCCTGAATTCAGCATGCGCCAGCTTCTGGAAGCTGGTGTTCACTTTGGTCACCAGACACACCGCTGGAACCCAAAGATGGCTCCATATATCTATGGCGACCGCAACAACATTCACATTCTTGATCTGTCGCAGACCGTTCCTCTGCTGCACAACGCGCTGAAGGTCGTTTCCGACACCGTTGCTCGTGGCGGTCGTGTTCTGTTCGTTGGCACGAAGCGTCAGGCTTCGGACATTATTGCTGACGCAGCAGCCCGTTCGGCTCAGTATTATGTCAACGCGCGCTGGCTCGGCGGCATGATGACCAACTGGAAGACAATCTCGAATTCGATCCAGCGTCTGCGCAAGCTTGACGAAATCCTTTCCGGCGAAGCACAGGGCTTCACCAAGAAGGAACGCCTGAACCTTGAGCGCGAACGTGAAAAACTTGACCGCGCACTCGGTGGCATCAAGGACATGGGTTCGGTTCCTGACCTGATGTTCATCGTTGACACCAACAAGGAAGCAATTGCTATCCAGGAAGCCAAGCGTCTTGGTATTCCAGTTGTTGCGATCATCGATTCGAACTGTAATCCAGATCAGATCGACTACCCAATCCCGGGCAACGACGATGCTGCACGTGCTATTTCGCTTTATTGCGACCTGATTGCACGCGCTGCTCTCGACGGCATTGCACGTCAGCAGGGCGCTATGGGCATCGACATTGGTGCACAGGCCGAAGTTCCTGTTGAGCCAGCTCTCGAAGCTCCGGCTGCAGGCGCATAATCAGCGTTTATGATTTTCATCCACTCGTCATATGACGGGTGGATAACTTCATTCGTTCCGATGCAATCAGCGTCGGTTAAAAGTTGGCACACCCATTCGGTGTGCCTTCGCTTTCGTGAAAGGCGACACAATGAGCATTTCCGCATCACAGGTTAAAGAACTCCGCGAACTGACCGGCGCTGGCATGATGGACTGCAAGGCAGCGCTTGCTGAAACCAATGGCGACATCGAAGCCGCTGTTGATTATCTGCGCGCCAAGGGTATCGCTAAGGCTGACAAGAAGGCTGGCCGTACGGCTGCTGAAGGTCTGGTTGGCGTTGCAGCTTCCGGCAACAAGGCTGTTGTTGTTGAAGTCAACTCCGAAACCGACTTCGTTGCCCGCAACGATGCTTTCCAGGATCTCGTCCGCAAGATTGCCCAGACCGCTCTGTCGACTGACGGTTCGTCTGAAGCTGTTGCTGAAGCAAACATCGAAGGCAAGTCGGTAACGCAGGCTGCTAAGGATGCTGTTGCAACCATCGGTGAAAACATCAGCTTCCGCCGTTCGGCAGCTCTTGAAGTCTCCAAGGGTGCAGTTGCTACCTATATTCACAATGGCGTTGCAGATGGCCTCGGCAAGCTCGGCGTTCTCGTTGCAATCGAAACAGAAGGCAATGCAGAAGCTGCAAGCGCATTCGGTCGTCAGGTTGCCATGCACGTTGCTGCGATCAACCCGCTTGCTCTGACTGCTGCTGATGTTGATCCGGCTGCTGCTGAGCGCGAAAAGGCGATCTTCATCGAGCAGGCTCGTGAATCGGGCAAGCCAGACAATATCATCGAAAAGATGATCGAAGGCCGTATGCGCAAGTTCTACGAAGAAGTTGTTCTTCTTTCGCAGGCTTTCGTTATCAATCCTGACCTTACTGTTGAAGCAGCACTCAAGGAAGCTGAAAAGTCGATCGGCGCTCCTGCCAAGATCACCGGCTTTGCGCGTATTGCGCTTGGCGAAGGTATCGAGAAGGAAGAAAGCGATTTTGCTGCTGAAGTTGCTGCGGCAGTTAAGGGCTAATCAGTCTTTTCGTCTGAAAAGGTTTTTGATTATGAAGGGCATCGCGTGACAACGCGGTGCCCTTCGTGTATCGCAACCTCAATAGTAACAGTCGTTCATCATCTGCGGAGAAACCTCCATGTCCGTCAAGCCCGCCTATAAACGCGTTCTTTTGAAAGCCTCTGGTGAGGCACTGATGGGCAGTCAGGGTTTTGGCATCGATGTTTCGGTCGCTGATCGCATTGCAAACGACATCAAGCAGGCGCGTGCTCTTGGCGTCGAGGTTGGCGTTGTCATTGGCGGCGGTAATATTTTCCGCGGCGTGGCTGTTGCCTCAAAGGGGGGCGACCGCGTGATCGGTGATCACATGGGTATGCTCGCAACCATCATCAATTCGCTGGCTTTGCGCACCTCGCTGCACAAGATCGGTGTGGATGCTGTCGTTCTGTCGGCAATCGCCATGCCCGAAATCTGCGAGAGCTTCTCCCAGCGGCAGGCAACTGCTTATATGGATGAGGGCAAGGTTGTTATTTTTGCGGGCGGCACCGGCAATCCATTCTTCACGACAGATTCTGCGGCGGCCCTGCGTGCTGCTGAAATCGGTGCGGATGCACTTTTGAAGGGAACACAAGTCGACGGTATCTATACCGCCGATCCTAAAAAAGACCCGGAAGCCACCCGTTTCGATCATCTCACCCATAAGGAAGTTCTTGATCGCGGACTGGCTGTCATGGATACCACAGCAGTTGCACTTGCACGTGAGAACAACATTCCGATAATAGTCTATTCCATTCATGAAAACGGCGGCTTGGCCGAAATTCTGCAAGGCAGGGGACGTTGCACGATCGTTTCCGATAACTGATCATTGACCTTGCCCCCAAGCACTGAAGGAGAAATTGCATGAGCGATGTTTTTGACATCAACGACCTGAAGCGCCGCATGGAAGGCGCCGTTAACGCGCTGAAGCATGACCTTGGTGGCCTGCGTACAGGCCGCGCATCAGCAAGCTTGCTCGAACCGATCACGATTGAAGCTTACGGCTCCACAATGCCGATCAATCAGGTCGCCAATATTACTGTGCCAGAATCGCGTATGCTTTCGGTGTCCGTGTGGGACAAGACCATGGTTGGTGCGGTTGAGCGTGCGATTCGTGATTCTGGTCTTGGTCTCAATCCGATCACCGACGGCATGACGCTGCGCATTCCTTTGCCCGAACTGAACGAACAGCGTCGTAAAGAGCTGGTCAAGATTGCGCATCAATATGCCGAACAGGGCCGTATTGCCGCACGCCACGTTCGTCGCGATGGTATGGACACGCTGAAAAAGCTGGAGAAGGACGGCGACATCAGTCAGGATGACAGCCGCGGACTTTCCGAAAAAGTCCAGAAGCTGACTGACGATACCATTGCTGAAATGGACAAGATTGTTACCGTCAAAGAAGGAGAGATCATGCAGGTTTAGGCCGCGCATGATTTTTCAGTGAGGGAGAGCAGCGATATGTCCGATCCGCGCCATATAGCTATTATCATGGACGGTAATGGACGTTGGGCGAAGGCGCGAGGGCTTCCGCGAAGCGCTGGCCACAGGGCCGGCGTTGAAGCATTGCGCGAGACGGTGCGCTATGCTGGTGATCGCAAGCTTGGCTATCTCACCCTTTTTGCATTTTCATCTGAAAACTGGTCGCGCCCAAGCGGTGAAGTCGGCGATCTTATGGGGTTGCTCAAGCTTTTCATCCGGCGTGACCTTGCCGAACTGCATCGCAACAATGTTCGTGTGCGCATCATTGGCGAGCGGGACGGGTTGGCGTCTGATATTTGCGCCTTGCTCACGGAAGCTGAATCGCTGACGCGCAAAAATACCGGCCTTAATCTGATTATCGCGTTCAATTATGGGTCGCGTGACGAAATCGCGCGTGCGGTGAAGAGCCTTGCAGCCGATGTGGCGGCAGGGCGCCTTGATCCGTCTTCTATTTCGCCGGAGCTGATCTCGGCTAATCTTGATACTGCCGGAATTCCCGATCCGGATCTGATTATCCGTACGAGCGGCGAAATGCGGCTTTCTAATTTTCTGCTCTGGCAGGCTGCCTATTCCGAATTTCTGTTCGTGCCGGGACACTGGCCTGATTTCAAGGCCGCTGATCTTGATGCTGCTTATGAAGCTTTCCGTCAGCGTGAACGTCGTTTTGGTGGCGTAGAGGTGCCCAACAAGCTCGAAGAGTGCTCACCCGCAATCGAATGCACGCCAGCAAAAGGTGCCGCGGTTTGATGTGGCCTGACCGCATAGAGCGCCGTGCACCTGTTGGGGCGCACAATCGTCGCTCTCACAGTTTAAGTTAGCCGAAAGGTATCAATGTCAAATCTGCAAACGCGTATTCTGACCGCCATTGTTCTCGGAGCCGCAGCTCTTTGTCTGACCTGGATAGGCGGGCTGGGGTTCACCCTGTTCTCCATCGCGATTGGGCTGGCGATGTTTTATGAGTGGGCGGAACTGAGCGCGACAAAGCAGACGTTATTTTCACGTTTCTTTGGCTGGGGTTGGTTGCTGGTAACCTTTGTGCTTTTGATTCTTGATCGTGGGGCCTTGCTGACGATTGGTTTCCTGTTGGCAGGTTCGATTGTTCTTTTGGCAACGCAGTGGAAGACCGGGCGCGGCTGGCCTGCTGCCGGTCTTTTTTATGCGGGTTTTTCTGCAATTTCCCTTTCGTTGTTGCGTGGCGACGAGCCGTTCGGGTTCACAGCTATCTGCTTCCTGTTTGCAGTTGTATGGTCGACCGATATCGCTGCCTATTTCAATGGGCGCGCGCTCGGTGGGCCGAAACTTGCGCCGCGCTTTTCGCCCAACAAAACATGGTCGGGCGCTTTGGGCGGTGCTGCTGCCGCTGTCGCGGGCGGCATCCTTGTTGCGTCGCTCGTTGCTGCTCCGGGAAGTTTTATTGTCCCGCTGCTGGCGCTTTTGTTGTCAATTGTCTCGCAGATCGGCGATCTCGCAGAATCATGGGTGAAGCGTCAGTTCGGCGCTAAAGATTCTGGTCGTCTTCTGCCGGGGCATGGTGGTGTTCTTGATCGCGTTGATGGACTTGTGGCTGCTGCCGCTATTTTGTACCTATTTGGTGCTATTATTGCAGAGCCTGATGTGCCATCAGCCATATTTTTTAGTTTCTGACAGCGTATGAATTTGTAGGAGTGGTAATTTGCAGGAGGCTCTTGCCTTTTTCATTGGTGGTGAAAGTCTGTTCGTAGGGACGATTATTCCATTTCTGTTTGTGCTGACTGTTGTCGTTTTTGTGCATGAAATGGGACATTATCTGGTTGGCAGATGGTGCGGCATTGGTGCGAGCGCCTTTTCTATCGGTTTTGGACCAGAACTGATCGGCTTTAACGACCGACACGGCACGCGCTGGAAGCTTTCGGCTATCCCGCTTGGCGGCTATGTGAAGTTTCTGGGCGATGAGAGTGCCACCAGTTCGCCTGTCGGTGTGGATAATTCCACTCTCAGTGCAGAAGAACAGAGCAGGGCTTTTCATACCCAACCGGTCTGGAAGCGTGCTGCAACGGTGTTTGCCGGTCCTGCATTCAACATCATTCTCACGGTTGTTATCTTCAGCGTATTTTTTGGCCTGTATGGCCGACAGATTGCCGATCCGCTTGTTGCCGGTGTTCAGCCGAACACACCGGCTGCTGAGGCTGGCTTTAAGCCGGGCGATCGCTTTATGAGTGTCGACGGGCAGAAGATTACGACGTTTGCTGATGTGCAGCGGATTGTTTCCGGTCGCTCGGGTGATGTTTTAGACTTCACAGTGGAGCGCGACGGCAAACTGGTTGATCTGCAAGCCACGCCAGCGCTCGTTGAACGCACCGATCCCCTTGGCAATAAAGTCAAGATGGGTGCAATCGGCGTGGAAATCACGCAGGAAGTCGGAAATTTTCGCAGGATTGAATATGGTCCACTCGAATCAGTGGGACAGGCGATTCTGGAAACCGGCCATATCATCAGCCGGACCGGAGAATTTTTTCAGCGCTTTGCTGTTGGACGCGAAGATAAGTGCCAACTCGGTGGTCCTGTTAAGATTGCTAATATGGCGGGCAAGGCCGCAAGCCAGGGATTTGACTGGTTGATTCAGCTCACAGCCATGCTTTCCATTGGTATCGGGCTTCTGAACCTGTTTCCGTTGCCGCCTTTGGACGGTGGGCATCTGGTTTTTTATGCCGTGGAAGCGATCAAGGGCAGCCCTGTGTCTGTCGGCGCGCAGGAGATTTTTTATCGCGTTGGATTCCTCGTTGTTATGGGATTCATGGGGTTCGTACTTTTCAACGACTTGTTTGCCTGCTAGATCACTGGGCAAATTGGTCGACGAGGAACCGGGTCGCGTTGTTACTTTGGCGGGGCCTGCCATTTTTTAAGAAGCACTACGCACATTAAAAACTGTGCAGAGGTGTTAATCAGAAATGAACATTGGGAGCGAGGACTGGAAAAGCGTAGTGATCTGTTTACCATAAACATTAAATCGCGTGGCATGGATGCCACGCTAATTGCTTAAGTAAACAGATTTTAACTGTGGCGCTTGCTTGTATAGAAAAACCGGTTATTACGGTTGTATCTATACGTGCATTTCTGGGAAAATCGCCCCGGGGACAGAAAGAAACGAAGGTTCGGAAAGCCCATGACGGCAAGTTCTAAATTCTTTGGTGCCGCTTCAGCGCTCGCCATGTCAGTTGCTCTTGTAGCTTCGGGTTCGGCTGCGCTTTCTCTGGTGTCGGTCAATGCTGCTCAGGCTGCTGTTGTCAATCGCATCGAAGTGCGCGGAAATTCGCGCGTTGATGCGCAGACAATCCGTGACAATATCGATATTCGCCCAGGCAAAGCTTTCAACAGCACCGATATTGATGACGCCGTAAAGCGTCTTTATGCCATGGGGCTGTTTTCTGATGTTCGCATCAATCAGTCTGGTAGCACGCTTGTCATCCATGTTGATGAACGTAAGGTCGTTAATAACGTCCTGTTCCAGGGCAACAAGAAGATCAAGGATCCTGACCTTGCTCGCGCTATCCAGCTTAAGCCGCGCTCGCCTTATGATGCTGCGGTGATGGAAGCTGACAAGGAAGCCATTAAGGGTGCCTATGCACATATCGGCCGCAGCGATGCGATCGTGAATGCACGGACGGTTGATCTTGGTCAGGGCCGCGTCAATGTGGTCTATGAGATCACAGAAGGTGGTCGCACAAAGATCGCTGATATTAATTTTGTCGGCAACAACGTCTATAGCGCGCGTCGTCTGCGCGATGTGATCTCCACAAAGCGTTCGAACCCGCTGTCGTGGTTGACCCGTAACGACGTTTACGATGAAGGTCGCTTGCAGGCTGACGAAGAAGCGCTGCGTCGTTTCTACTACAATCGCGGCTATGCGGATTTCCGTGTGTTGTCGTCGAATGCTGTGCTTGATCCGGCGACCAACGAATACACGATCACCATCAATGTTGACGAAGGTCAGCGTTATAATTTCGGTAATGTAACCGTAGAAAGCACCGTAGAAGGTGTTGATACGCAGGCTCTCGATCGTCTTGTGAAGACGCGTACGGGTAAGCCTTACAGCGCCAAGGAAGTTGAAGATTCGGTTACGGCTATCACCGAAAACGTCGCCGGTAGCGGTTATGCGTTTGCCAAGGTTGAGCCTCGTGGTGACCGTGATTTCGAAAACAACACGATTTCGCTTGTTTACAGTGTTGATCAGGGTCCGCGCGCTTATGTTGAGCGCATTGAGATCCGTGGCAACGACAAGACCCGTGATTATGTTATTCGTCGTGAGTTCGACATGAATGAAGGCGATGCCTTCAATCAGGTTATGGTTCAGCGCGCGAAGCGTCGTCTTGAAGCGCTCGATTTCTTCCAGACAGTTAATGTGTCGACCGCGCCGGGTGCAGAGCCTGATCAGGTGATCCTGATTGTCGATGTTGTCGAAAAGTCGACCGGTGAATTCTCGATCGGCGGTGGTTATACGACGGGTGGTGATTCGCCGGGTGCGCAGGTTGAAGCTGCGATTACCGAGCGTAACTTCCTCGGACGTGGCCAGTTCGTCCGTATCAGTGCCGGTGCCGGTCAGGACAAGATGCGTAACTACGCCTTGTCGTTCACCGAGCCATATTTCCTTGGCTATCGCATGTCGGCCGGGTTTGACGTATTCCGTCGCTCATATCGCGTGAGCAGCGGTGGTCGTTACGACGTTGAGCAGACGGGTGGCACGATTCGTTTCGGTCTTCCGATTACGGATAACTTCTCGGCTGGTCTTGCTTACAATCTCGTTCAGGAAAAGTATAAGCTTGACGTTCTTGACGCCCAGGGCAATCCAGACCCGAACTATTATGCCCCAGCGCTTATCGAAGCTGGCCAGCATAGCCCATGGCTTCGTTCTTCGATCAGCTACTCGCTGACCTATAACTCCATTGATGATATGAAGAATCCGCATGATGGTATTTATGCGCGCTTCAATCAGGAGTTTGCAGGTCTGGGCGGCGACGCGAAATACATCAAGACCACGTTCAAGGCTAACTACTATCAGACACTCGCACAGGAAGCTGACATTGTCGGTATGCTGGGTGTTGGCGGTGGTTACATCCACGAGTTCGGCAATGATGGCGTTCGTATCTTCGATATGTTCAAGAACAATTCGGATATGATCCGCGGTTTCAAGTTTAACGGTATCGGTCCTTATCAGGACGCTGGAAACGGCAACCGCTACTGGCTTGGTGGAACCACCTACGCAAATGCTACGGCTGAAGTTCAGTTCCCGATGCCTGTTGTTCCGGAAAGCCTTGGTATTCGCGGTGCATTGTTTGCTGATGCAGCGACACTTTACGGAAACAGCTCCTCGCTTGGTGGTCAACCTGTTCTCGGCGATGACAAGAAGCTCCGCGCTTCGGTCGGTGTCAGCTTGATGTGGGCTTCGCCGTTTGGTCCGTTGCGCTTTGACTACGCATTCCCAGTTGCTAAGGCTGATACCGATAAGGTTCAGAATTTCAACTTCGGTGTTTCGACCAAGTTCTAATAGATTTGCCTTTTCCCGGGGCAGACATGCCCCGGGCAAGAAAGTGCTTTGATGGCAGATCCCATTTTTTTCAAGCCTTCCCGTGAACTCACGATCGGCGATATTGCAGATTTCACCGGTGCAAGCCTTCGTAACCCGAAGCTTGCGCCGCGTGCTGTTGCGCGTTTGGCGTCTTTAAGCGACGCAAGTGACGATGCGCTTGTTTTCGTTGATGGCAAGAGAAATGCGTTAGCGCTTGCCGGTATGAAAGCCGCAGGCGTTTTATGCTCCGAAGATGTCGCAGACAGCGTTCCTCCCGGCATCGCCGCACTTGTTACCCGCAATCCACACCGTGATTTTTCATCCGTTGGACGGATGCTGTTTCCTGTTTCCGTGCGGCCTGAAAGCTGGCTGGGCGAGACCGGCATTTCACCTTCTGCATTCATTCATCCATCTGCGAAGATTGAAGAGGGTGCAACGATTGAAGCCGGCGCGATGATTGGCAGAAATGTCAGCATCGGTTCCGGCACGCTGATTGCAGCCACGGCTGTTGTGGGTGAGGGCTGTCAGATCGGGCGCGATAGCTATATTGCGCCGGGTGTTGCCATTCAGTTTGCGATGCTCGGCAATCGTGTGTCTTTGCATCCGGGTGTTCGCATCGGGCAGGATGGGTTTGGCTATGTGCCGGGTCCGCGCGGGCTGGAAAAGGTACCTCAGCTTGGCCGCGTTATTCTTCAGGATGATGTGGAAATCGGTGCAAATACCACGATAGACCGTGGAGCATTGAACGACACGATTATCGGTGAAGGCACCAAGATCGATAATCTTGTGCAGATTGCACATAATGTGCGCTTTGGCCGGTTTTGCGTTGTGGCTGCACTTTGTGGCATTTCCGGCAGTGTTGTTATCGGTGATCAGACCATGATCGGTGGCAGTGTCGGCCTTGCCGATCATGTCGTTATCGGTTCGCGTGTGCAGATTGCTGCGGGAAGCGGCGTTATGAATGACATACCCGATGGTGAGCGTTGGGGGGGCGTCCCTGCTCGACCAATCAAGCAATGGTTCCGAGATATTGCGAATATCCGAAGCATCGGGAAACCAAGAAAGGAGCAATCCTCTGATGAGTGATGCTAATCTGAAGCTGGAAACCGCAGACATTCAGGATATTTTGCGTGCGCTTCCGCATCGTTATCCGTTTTTGCTCATTGACCGTATCATTAATATTGATGGCGATCAGTCTGCGACTGGCATCAAGAATGTTTCGATGAATGAGCCGCATTTTACCGGCCATTTTCCAGACAAGCCAATTATGCCGGGCGTTCTGATCATTGAAGCCATGGCACAGACAGCTGGCGCAATCACAGTTCTTCATAATGGTGCTGATAAGCCGAGCCTCGTCTATTTCATGACAATCGACAAAGCCAAGTTCCGTCGCCCTGTTGTTCCTGGCGATCAGCTTCACCTTCACGTGAAAAAGATCAAACAGCGCGGAAATATCTCTAAATTTGAGTGCGTAGCAGAGGTCGATGGCGTAAAGGTTGCCGAAGCTGAAGTCGCCGCGATGGTTGGCGTAGCCGAAGAGAAGGCGTGAGTACCTCAATGAAGGAAACTTTTATCCACCCTACTGCTCTCGTCGAGGCGGGTGTGGAACTTGGGCAGGGCGTATCTGTCGGCCCTTTTTGCCATGTGCTGTCTGGTGCTATCATCGGTGATGGCTCGGAACTGATGAGCCATGTTGTGGTCAGCGACGCGGTAACGCTCGGCGCTGGCGCAAAGGTATATCCGCATGCTGTTCTGGGTTGCGATCCGCAGAATGGAAAGCATAAAGGCGGACCGACCCGACTGACAGTGGGTACGAATTGCCTTATCCGCGAAGGTGTCACCATGCACCGCGGTTCAGACAGCAGTCGCGGCTTCACAAGTGTTGGCGACAATTGCCAGTTTCTCGCCTATGCGCATGTGGCGCATGATTGCGATGTTGGCAATCACGTTACATTCGCCAATAACGTCATGATCGGCGGTCATGTCGAGATCGGTGACTATGCGATTCTTGGCGGTGGTTCGGCTGTTCACCAGTTCACGCGCGTTGGACATCATGCCTTTGTTGGCGGGATGGCCGCACTTGCACATGATCTGATCCCTTACGGCAGTGCGATCGGCAACCATGCGTATCTTGGTGGTCTGAATATCATCGGAATGAAGCGTTCCGGTATGCAGCGCAAGGATATCCATAATCTGCGCCACGCGGTGCATATGCTGTTTGATCGCTCCAAGCCTGTGCGTGAACGCGCGCAGGACGTTCTCAAGGCAATTCCTGACTCCGATGGTGTGAAGGACCTGATTTCCTTCATTCTTGTTGAAAATAAACGTGCCTATTGTACGCCGCCGCTTGGTTCATCCATAGGCGGAGCGATGGATGATGGTGACGGTGATTGATAGCGGGAAAAGCGCGATAATGCGCCCGCGCACGGCCATTATTGCTGGCAATGGTCTTTTGCCGATTAAAGTTGCCGAGGCTCTGAAGGCGGATGGAAATCCGCCTTTTGTACTTCCGTTGCGCGGTGAAGCTGATGCTTCACTTTATGATTATGATCATCAGGAAATTTCGGCTGTTGATTTTGGCATGCTGATGCGCGCCATGCGGTCTGCTGGCGTTTCGCAAGTGGTTCTGGCCGGTGGCCTTCGCAATCGACCACATTTGAGCGATTTGAAGCTTAATTTACCGACAATCCGGGCTGCGCGGTATGTTCTGGTTGCGCTCAGTCAGGGCGATGATGCGCTGTTGCGCGCCTTTATGCGCTTGCTGGAGCGCTACGGCTTTAAAATGGTGGGAGCGCACGAAGTTGTGCCAGACTTGTTGTCCCCCGAACCTGCGCGTTGTTTGACCCGTTTGGGAGCAGATTCGCGTGAGCGTCGGAATATCGCGCTTGCGATGGACGCAGCGCTTCGCCTGGGTGAACTTGATGTCGGGCAGGGCGCTATAGCGACTGGGGGGCGTGTTGTTGCGCTTGAGGGGGCTGAAGGCACCGACTTGATGATTGAGCGCGTTTTTGCGCTGCGTCAGGAAGGCAGAATTTCAAAACGCGGCGGCGTGCTTGTCAAAATGGCTAAGCCACGGCAGGATGAGCGCGCTGATTTGCCAGCGATCGGTGTGTCTACGGTGGAAAATGCAGCGCGGGCTGGCCTTTCCGGAATCGCGATTGAAGCGGGACGCACCTTCATTCTCGGCCTTGGTGAAACCCTGGCTGCGGCAAATGAAAAAGGCCTTTTTATCGAGACGATCAGTCGAAGCACAAAGGACATATAAGGGTGAGTAAAACCAGCCGGCCATTGAAAATAGCAATCGTGGCTGGAGAAGAATCCGGCGATCTTCTTGGCGCCGATCTGATAGATGCTCTTCGTGGCCAGACCGACAGACTTGTGGATATTGTTGGTGTCGGCGGCACGCATCTGACCGAGCGCGGCTTGAAGAGTTTTTTTGATCCTCATGAAATTGCACTCATGGGGCTTGGTGCAATTCTCAAAAACTTGCCCGGCCTTATTCTGCGCATTGGGCAGACGGCGAAGCGGATCGTTGCTGAAAAGCCGGATTGCGTTTTGCTGATTGACAGCCCCGATTTTACCCATCGCGTTGCAAAGAAAATACGTGCGGCTGCCCCGTCTATTCCTATCGTCAAATATATAGCCCCAAGTGTCTGGGCATGGCGGCCGCAGCGAGCCAAAGCCATGCGGGCCTATGTCGATCATGTTTTGACAGTTTTGCCGTTTGAGGTCGAGGTGATGAAGCGGCTCAACGGACCGCAATCGACCTATGTAGGGCATCGTTTGAGCAGTTATGCGCCGATTCTGAAAGTGCAGGCGGCGCAACGTAAAGCCGAGATGACACGTTGGCCCGACGGGTCACGTTGCCTGCTTTTGCTTCCCGGTTCCCGCCGTGGCGAGCTTCAGATGCTTATGGAGCCATTCGGCAAGGCGGTTGCGGAACTTTCGAAACGTGTTGAAAAACTCGAAGTCATTCTGCCAACCTTGCCGCGCATTGAAGAAACGGTGCGTGAGATGTCAAAGGACTGGGCCGTTAAGCCTCTCATTGTGACTGGTGATGAGGCCAAATGGGATGCTTTTTCGCGTGCGGATGCGGCATTGGCCGCGTCGGGCACTGTTTCGCTGGAGCTGGCGCTGTCGCATATTCCGACAGTTCTTTCCTATAAAGCTGACTGGTTCGCGCGGCAGTTTCTGATCTCCCGTATTACGATCTGGAGTGCGGCTCTTCCCAATATTATTGCAGACCAGCCAGTTGTGCCGGAATTCTTCAATGAGTCGGTGAGGCCCGGTAATCTTGCGCGCTATATTGAGCAATTGATGCAGAAGACAGCTTCGCGGCAGGCGCAGCTTGACGGCTTTGATAAAGTTACCTCGATCATGGCGACAGAACGCCCATCGGGCGAGATTGGCGCACAGGTTTTGCTTGATCTTGCAGAGAACGGTAGAAAACGCTGAACGCTGGAAAATCAAGACAAAGAAAAACCCCGGCGATTTGCCGGGGTTTTTGCATATCGAACGACGATTACTTGCGCTTTGCGACTGGTACATAATCGCGTTCCGCAGATCCTGTGTAGAGCTGGCGCGGACGGCCGATCTTCTGCTGTGGATCTTCGATCATTTCCTTCCACTGCGCGACCCAGCCGACGGTGCGGGCGAGTGCGAACAGAACCGTGAACATTTCGGTTGGGAAACCGAGAGCCTTCAAGGTGATGCCGGAATAGAAGTCGATGTTTGGATAGAGCTTCTTTTCGATAAAATACTCATCGGTCAGAGCGATCTTTTCGAGTTCCAGAGCAACGTCGAGAAGCGGATCGTCCTTGATGCCGAGTTCGCCCAGAACCTCATGGCAGGTCTTCTGCATGATCTTCGCGCGTGGATCGTAGTTTTTGTAAACGCGATGGCCAAAGCCCATCAGACGGAACGGATCGTTCTTGTCCTTGGCACGTGCGATGAATTCTGGAATGCGGTCTACCGTGCCAATTTCAGCCAGCATGTTGAGGGCTGCTTCATTGGCGCCACCATGTGCCGGGCCCCAGAGACAGGCAACGCCAGCGGCGATACACGCAAACGGATTGGCACCCGACGATCCAGCAAGACGAACGGTCGAGGTCGATGCGTTCTGCTCGTGATCAGCGTGCAGGATGAAAATACGGTCCATAGCGCGCGCCAGAACCGGATTGACCTTATATTCTTCGCATGGAACGCCAAAGCACATGTGCAGGAAGTTCGACGCAAAATCGAGGTCGTTCTTCGGATACATGAACGGCTGGCCAATGTGATACTTATAGGCCATTGCGGCAAGCGTTGGCACCTTGGCGATCAGGCGGATTGAAGCAACCATGCGCTGATGTGGATCGGTGATATCGGTCGAGTCATGGTAGAAAGCCGACATTGCACCAACGCAGCCAACAATCACTGCCATCGGGTGCGCATCACGACGGAAGCCCGTAAAGAACTTCGTCATCTGCTCATGGATCATCGTGTGACGTGTTACGCGGTAATCGAAATCAGCTTTCTGGGTTGCTGTTGGCAGTTCACCGTAAAGCAGCAGGTAGCAGGTTTCGAGAAAGTCACCATGTTCAGCAAGCTGATCAATCGGATAACCTCGATAAAGAAGAACACCTTTATCGCCATCAATATAAGTGATTTTGGATTCGCACGAAGCCGTCGATGTGAAACCCGGATCATAAGTGAAAGCGTTGGCGTTCTTGTAAAGTGGCCCGATGTCGACGACCTCTGGCCCGACAGTGCCTTGTCGTACAGGCAGATCGAATGTTTTGCCGTCGAGGGTAAAGCTTGCTGTCTTATCTGACATCGTGTTTCCTTTCGTGTCCACTTTGCCGCCCGCATGGCGGCTGAATTTTAATCGTCGTTATAACTTGTCTCTCGTAATTTCTGGATGTTTCCCGCTTTCGCGGGAACTCGGTTTTTCAACGCATTACCCTAACGATTTCGCTCGCCAAACTATCCCAATGATTTTGCGATGCAATGCGTAATTTGTACTAATTAAGCCCGTTTTGTCACGTCAGCGTGAAAGCTGGGATTTCAAACGATTTGATCTTTTATACGTGCAAGCGACTCGTCTCGGCCCAGAACGAACAGAACGTCGAATACACCCGGAGATGTTGCTCGGCCTGTCAGTGCGGCGCGCAGAGGTTGTGCCACCTTACCAAGTTTCAGGCCAACGGCCTCTGCATGCGCGCGAACGGCTGCATCCAGCGATTCAACGGTCCAGTCTGTGGCTGCTTCAAGATGCGGGAGCACAGCTTTGAGAACTGCACGGCCTTCATCATTGAGCAGGGAGGCTGCTTTTTCATCGAATTTCAGCGGACGCTGTTCGAAAATGAATTTCGCGCCGTCGGCCAGCTCGACAAGCGTTTTTGCGCGATCCTTAAGGCCCGGCATTGCGGTGAGAAGTTGCGCACGTCCCTTGTCATCAAGGGCTTTTGCAAGCTCTTCGCCGCCCTCAATTTCCGGCAGCACAGCGATGAGAGCATCAAACAGTGCTTTATCATCACTGTTACGCATATAAACGCCATTGATGGCTTCCAGTTTCTGAAAGTCAAAACGTGCCGCGCCTTTATTGATGTCTTTCACGTCGAACCATTCGATCATCTGTTCGGTTGACATGATTTCATCGTCGCCATGGCTCCAGCCAAGGCGAACTAGATAGTTGCGCAGCGCTTCCGGCAGATAACCCATGGCGCGATAGGCATCAACGCCCAGTGCGCCGTGACGCTTGGATAGTTTTGCACCGTCTGCGCCGTGGATCAGCGGGATGTGTGACATTTGCGGAACGTCCCAGCCCATCGCGTCATAAATCACGGTCTGGCGTGCCGCATTGGTCAGGTGATCATCGCCACGGATAATATCGGTGACCCCCATATCATGATCGTCGACGACAACAGCATGCATATAGGTTGGATTGCCGTCCGAACGCAGAATGATGAAATCATCAAGATCCTTGTTCGGGAAACGCACATCGCCCTGTACGGCATCGCGTACCAGTGTTTCGCCTTCGCGAGGTGCCTTGATTCGGATGACTGGCTTTACACCTGCCGGTGCTTCGGATGGATCACGGTCGCGCCAGCGGCCATCATAACGCGGCGGACGGCCTTCGGCCCGGGCCTTCTCGCGCATGTCTTCCAGCTCTTGCGGCGTTGCATAGCAATAGTAGGCTTTGCCTTTGGCAACCAGTTCTTCAGCCACTTCGCGATGACGCGGTGCGCGTTCGAACTGCGAAATGACGTCACCATCCCAGTCAAGGCCAAGCCATGTCAGACCGTCGAGAATTGCAGCCGTTGCTGCATCCGTGGAGCGTTCGCGGTCGGTATCCTCGATGCGCAACAGCATTTTGCCGCCGCTGTGCTTGGCATAAAGCCAATTGAACAGGGCGGTCCGGGCTCCGCCAATATGAAGGAAACCCGTGGGCGAGGGGGCAAAACGGGTTACGACCGGTTTCGACATGACAGCTCCACTATAAAGGCCGCGTCAGGGTACAGCAGATGTGCTGGACGAGGCAGAATTTTGAATATGTAGCGCCCGTTTGTTCATAATCTACAGGCGTCAAGGATTCTTGAGTGAGAACCCTATCGATTTTGACTGGGGTTCATGTAGCATAGGCAGCACAGTGCGCAAGGGCTTCGCGCGATCGGGGAACACTTTTGCAGTCAGGCGGGGGCATGACGAGCATAAGGGACACACAGGAAATAAGCGAACGGGTATTTGTCAAAGACATGTCCGCGGGGCTTGAACGCGCCTTATTGCCCGAACCTTGGATACCTTATAAAGCAAGCGAAGATTTATCTCCCATCTTACCACAACAGCATCGAACCCCATCACAGCGACTGTCGGCGCTGGCTTCGCTTGCGTGGCTCAACTTAAGTGCTGCAATGCTAAGGGAAATCGGCAGGGGCATGTTTTTCCTGCTGTTTCCGGTCTTCATGGGCATCGGGGCGATTGTCTATTTCACACTCTCATTTGAACCTCATTGGTTGCCCATTCTGGCAATTCTAACCGCTCTTGGTGGTGTTCGAGTTTTATCACGCAGGCATTTTCTGTCATCGCGGTTGCTAACGCTGGCCCTTGCGCTTCAGTTGGGAGTGATTGCGGGAAAATTTGAAACAGAGTGGCGAGCCACGCAATTGTTAGGCTCGGAGGTCGCGACGCGCATTACAGGAAGGGTGGAAGCGCTCGAATATAAGGATAACGGCAGTTGGCGTGTGACGCTTGATTTGATCGAAACCCAAAGACCGAAGCTTCGCTATGCACCACAACGCATCCGCATTACAGTGTAGGGGGGTATTACCTTCTGGACATCCACGGTCTTAAGAGAAAATCCAGCAAGCTATTGTTCATAAAGAGAAATCAGTGTTTCAGGGATTTGAAGTCCGTAGACACTGATGAAAAAAGCGCAGAGAAATCAGCACAGAATCGTGCATTCCTGATCGTTTATCACGCATTCTGGTAGCTAAGTTCGCACAATGAAGCGCATTTGCGCATAGAAGCGTTAGAAACGCACTATTTCGGGTTTTGCCGGGTTTCAAATCAGTAAAAGGGCGCGAGGCAAAGAGCTGGGTCCGCTTGAGCATCGGATTCAAATCCGATTGCATTGGTAATTAAGTCGGCAATTTATGCCGACTTAACACTAATTATGCCGACTTTAATTAAGCCATTGGAATTCAATGATAATTGCAACTTCCCTTCTCGCGTCACATAAGAAACGAAGTCGGCAGCTGAATAATGCATTCAAGCGTTAGAAAAGAGATTTAAGGAAGCGGCTCCAACGGTTCTAAGGGTGCCGAAGAACGAGCATGACTTGCCCAATGGGCGCGATTTCGTCCGCCCTATCCGGGCCGTAGGTCTCTGGCGGGTACTTTTCATTGTCCGAAACGAGATCAAGGTTCCCATCGATACGCCATACGGCCCGTTTGACCTTGATGCCTGGGCCAACGCGAAAGACGAAAACCATGTCGTCTTCAATTTCCGTCTTACTCCTATCCACGACCAGCAAAGAGCCGCCCGGAATAGACGGCAACATGCTGTCTCCTTTCGATTCGAGGAGTATGCACGAATTTGGGTGAGCGCCTATCCTGCGCAAGAATGAACGGGCAATCGAAATGCCGCTGTCTTCGGCGTTCTCACTAACAGGAATGATGCCATCACCAGCTGCTGCTTGAATATCGTAACGCTGTAGCGAAATCATATCTGGCGACACTTGGGTTAAGTTGGTCGCTGAGTTTTTTTCGACAGTTTCAGATGCGTTGCCAAGCATCGAACCTTCGCCTGTGACCAGCCAATTAATGTTGATGCCGAATCGGTCTCGATACGAGGCTAACGTTGTTGCGTCTGGCGTCCGTTCGCCTCGTTCGTAATACGCAAGTGTGTTTTTACTGATGCCTAATTGAGATGCGAAGTTTTCACGTTCAGCATCGCCAAATTCTTTACGGATAAGCCGAATTCTCGCGCCCAAGTCCGTTTTCGACGGATTTTCAGGTTTAGCCAAATCAGCACCAAAATGACCACAATTGCGTATTGCTAAATACGCAATTGTGATCTATCCCTATTTATGCGAACCGCTACGGCGTTTCGCGTTTGTGACCAAATGACCTTTAAAAAGCGGGCGCTGGAACGCCCGCTTCCAAAGCGGAGTTTCGCTATGAGTAAGAAAAAGCCGATCATGGACTGGGAGGCTATTAAGGCCGAAGTCCACCGCCGCCGCATGACGCTCACCGAACTTGCTGTTCGGTCTGGCCTGCATCCTTCCATTCTGCGGAAGGTCAAAACCATGACCCATTATGCAGGTCAGGAAGCGCTTGCGACATTCATCGACCAGAAGGCGGAAAACCTTTGGCCGGATCGTTACCCAAAGAAAAGCTCCGGCATTCTCGATACTACAAAATGGCCCCCGTTAGAAAGTCAAAAATCTAACGCGGCTTTAGACAGGAAGGCTGCGTAATGACCGGCCCATTGTCAAAACTCATCCGCGTTTCTGACAACGCGACTGCCGCCGATGCGGTTGTCTTCTGGATCGCGATAGCAATTATCCTTGCCGTGATGTTCTCGGCGCAGGTGGCATTCATTGCAGCTTTCGTTGTGAGGGCAGCATGACCAAGCATGTTGTTATTGGCTTTCCTGAAGTCGTCAAACCTATTTCGCAGTATATCAAGCTTTCGGACATCGACATTCCTGAAGATCGCGCTCGCGATCTGGATATGGATTGGGCGCAGGCACTCGCTTCCATGATCGCTGCACAGGGGCTGATCAATCCAATCACTGTGCGCATGGTTGATGGCCGTCCTCGTCTGGTCGCGGGTTTGCACCGTTATACTGGGATTGGCCTACTTAAGTGGGAAACCATTCCGGCGCGGATTTCTAACGCCGCTACTGATGATGATGCGCGCCTTGAAGAGGTGATGGAAAATCTCGGTCGCAACGAGTTGAAAGCGCTCGACCGCTGTCATCATCTTTATGAACTGAAACAGGTTTACGAGCGCATGCACCCGGAAACCAAAAACGGCGCGCATGGTGGTGTCGGTGGCAAGCGGAATGAGAACGAAATTTTTGCGTTCTCATTGGATGTAGCCGAAAAGATTGGCCTTTCGCGCCGCTCCATAGAGCTGGCCGTAAAAATCTGGAAAGATCTCGCGGCTGTTTCACGTCAACGTTGCGCCGGAACATGGCTTGCTAATCATCAAGCGGGATTGAAGCTGCTTTCCGAGCAGTCGCATGCCGAACAGGCAAACATTCTCGACGTTCTTTTCAGTCACCCGCCAAAAGCGACCAGTGTGCAGGATGCAATGTCCATTCTTGCCAATGGCAGCACGAAGACGGCCACGGAAAAGAAAGTCGAAACGGTCAAGAATACGCTCAAGGCCCTTCCCGAAGCTGTGGTCGCGTCAGTTGTTGATGAGCGCCTCGCGGAAATGCGCCAGAGCATTGACGTCTTGAGCAAGTTCTTTGCCAAGCTAGCAGACGATGAACTGGATAAGGTCGTCGAGCAGCACGAAGCGCGTATCGTGGCCTCTCTCAAGCGCCGGGGTGTCATCTGACCATGTCCCGCCGCCGCGATCCCCTCACCAAAGACCTGTTTAGCTGGGAGCCGCCGAAAGTGGCTGTCGGATACAGTGCGGACGTGATCGGTCGCGGGCGACTCGACAATAAAATTGCACGGCTAATTTCCCATGCACTGCGCGATGCTCGTGAAGATCAGGGACTGAGCCGCGAAACCATAGCGCAGAAGATTAGCGATTTTCTCGGTCGCGAAGTGACATCAGCCACGCTGTACAAATGGACCTCTGAAGGCTCGGAATCGCACCGCATTCCTCTGGATGCCTTTATTGCCCTTGTTCATGCGACTGGCGCGAAAGACCTTCTCGGCTTTGTTCCGGGCGAGTTCGGCTTGACCGTGATCGAAGACGAATACGCCGACCTGATCGAAGAGCGCCTTCTGGAAGATCATCGCGAGGAAGTGGATGCGCGCATCAGAGCGCTTGCGGCCCGCAGAAAGGCAAGACGATGAAAGATTGGTTTACAGCCGCAGAGCTGGCGAAGATTGCCAAGGATCGGGGCCTGAAGGCTTCGGCATTTCCGAACTCCGAACGCGGTGTTCGCGATCAATGCCAGCAATGGGGGTGGAACGAATTGCCGGATAATTTGTGCAGGAAGCGCGCTGCTGTCGGCGGCGGTCGTGAGTACCATCGTTCGCTGCTGCCTGAAGTCATGCAGAATGTCATCGCGGGTCTGGAAATTAAGACGGTTCTTATCGCGGCACAGGAGCGCCGCACTGAAATTGAGCAGCGCAAAGTTGCACAACTTTCGGTTACGTCGCTGCGTTTTCGCCAGCGTCAAGCAATGGAAGCGCGGGGCGAAATCCTTACAGCCATCGACCGTTATAACGTAATGATGGGCGGATGGGGTCGCCGCAAGGCCATTCTGGATTTCGTTCAGTCACAGGAAGAACATTCAGAACGCAAGGTCGCGTTAGAGAAAGTCGAAAACGGCGAGGCTTTGACAGGTCGCGAACGTACATTGCTTGAGCGTGTTTCACTACTTGTCGATGCGAACGGCTTTGGTTTGCTGGAAGATACACTGCGCCTTGCGAATGATCGCGCTGGTGGTGATTTCCGCATAAGTCGCGCCACGATCTACGCGTGGTTCAGTCAGCGTGATGCAAGCGGTATCGTCGCATTGGCCCCGGCTTTGACCAAGATTGAAGAACCAGTCACCGAAGAGTTCAAAGCTTTTCTAACCTTTTATGCCAAGCCGGGAAAGCCTGCCGCCAGTGAAGCGTTGACGGATTATCGCAAGGTCAATCCGTCAACCACGCTCACCATTGAAAAAGTTCGCTACACCTTGCGGACCAAGCTCAATGACATTGAAAAGAATGTCGGGCGCGAAGGGCTTCTGACGCTCCGCTCCCGCATGGCTTATATCCAGCGTTCGACCGAGAACCTGTTTCCGACCACGATCTACACAGCAGACGGCAAGACGTTTGATGCCGAGGTCGCGCATCCAGTTACCGGAAAAGCTTTCAAGCCTGAAATCACCTCCATGTTGGATGTGGCAACGCGCAAGTGCGTCGGTTTCTCCATTGCACTCAAGGAAAACGTGATTTCGGTGACTGAAGCTTTGCGCAAATCCTGCGTTAGCCATGGAATTCCAGCTATTTTCTACACCGACCGTGGTCCCGGCTATAAAAACAAGACCTTTGATGCGGACGTGAATGGCCTGATGGGCCGTCTTTCCATCACCAAGATGCATGCATTGCCATATAACTCACAGGCAAAGGGCATCATCGAACGTTTTAACGGCACGGTCTGGAACCCGCTGGCACAGAAGCTGCCTTCTTATCTCGGTGCGCCGATGGACAAGGAAGCGTCGAAGGCTGCACATAAGACTTCGCGTCAGGAATTGAAACTTTTTGGCGCATCGCGGCTGTTGCCGTCATGGGATGATTTCCGCGCCATGTGCGTTGAGGCGATTGCCGAATATAATGCAACGCCACATCGCGGCCTGCCGCGTTTCATGGATGAGGTAAGCGGGAAATACCGTCACTATTCGCCTGATGAGTTTTGGGCGCAGCATGTCAAAGACGGCTTTGAACCTGTTTCGGTTGCCTCGGATGAGATTGACGATCTCTTCCGTCCATATGAAATCCGCACTGCTCGCCGTAGCCTCGTTGAATGGAACAACAATCAGTATTTCCATCCGGCACTGGAAGCCTATCACGGCGAACAGGTCATGGTCGGCTATGACTTTGATGAAGCTCGCTTTGTCTGGGTGCGTGAGATCGACCGTGAGGAAGGCCAGCCGGGTGCATTGATCTGCGTTGCCGATTTCACCGGCAACAAACAAGATTATGTGCCGAAGACATTCCAGCAGGCGGCAGAAGAAAAGCGCCGTCAGGGTCGTATCAAGCGGGCTGGTGCCAAGCTGCGCGATGCCGAGCAGGAATTTATCACGCCGTTCCTCATCGATCAGACAGCCAATGATGCGATGCCGATTATCGACATCACGCCTGATCTGGTTCCAGCCTCTAACGTGGAAAAACTGTCTGATTATCAGAAACCGGCTCAATCCGAGCCACAGCCAAAGCGCCGTACGTTTGCATCTGATGAAGAGCTTGCAGCTTGGGCGATCCAGAACCCCGAAAGTTTAACGAGTAATCAGGTTCGCGTCTTGCGCGGGTGCTTACAGCAGCCGTCCGCAATTGAACTATTCCGATTGTCAGGCATCGACGTGGACACGCTTCGAAACATCATCCGTGCCGCTGCCTGACAACCTCAACACACGAAGGAAAATACGCATGAAAAACCAGTTTGTCGAGACAGCCAACGTAAAACGCTTTTTGGGTGCGTTATCCGCACTTGAACAGCGCGGCGCGCAGGAAGCTTGTCTCGTCGTCATTGATGGTCAGCCCGGACTTGGCAAGACCACGACATTGAAACACTGGGTGGCGCAGAATGGGTGTGTGTATCTGCGCGCTAAAAAGGAATGGTCGCCAAGCTGGTTCATGAATGAACTCTTGGAAAATCTGCGCGTTACGCCGCCGCATTCGTTCCCGAAGAAATACGCCAAGGCGTTAGAGGAACTGGCGATGCGCCAGAACTCGGCCATGCTGGACCGCCGTGCTTTCGGTCTGGTCATTGATGAAGCTGACCATATTTCCTCCAAATCCAGCATTCTCGAAACTATCCGCGATATTTCGGACATGATCGAGTTGCCGACTGTTCTCGTCGGCATGGGAAAAGTGGCTGACCATCTGGCACGGTTCCCACAGGTCGCTTCGCGTGTCTCGCAGCGCGTTAGCTTCCAGCCAGCCTCCAAGGACGATGTGAAAGCCCTGATTTCGGCGCGTTGCGAGGTCAAGGTTGCCGATGATCTGATTGATTTCGTCCTGAAGGTTAGTCAGGGCTTGAACCGCGAGGTTCTGGAAGCCATCGCCAATATCGAACGCTTTGGCCTTCGCTTTGATGCAGGCGAAGAAGGCGTGAAACTGTCTGACATGGCCGGTCAGGTCATCATGAACAACCGTCATTCGAATAAGCCAGTGATCGTTCCGGAGTCATTTTGATGAAGTGCGCACCGGGAGAAGCTTCAACCATTATTCTGCAACATCTGACAGATGGAACATGCCAGACCATAGACCAGTTGGCACTCGTTTTACCTTTGAGCCACCGCCAAATTTCAAACGGTGCTGCCGCGCTTATCAATCGCGGTTATTTGGACCGGATTGAGGTGGGTTGCTACTGCCTAACATCTGAGGGTGTGGCTGCTGCACAGCGGGACGAAAAGATCACCAGTGGGCCTATAGGACCACTGACATGCAAAAGCCGCCGACGCTTCCGCACGACGTTTCGCCAAAGAGCGTGGAACGCCATGCGCATGAGTGGAACGTTCATGGTTAGCGATGTCATCATCGCAGCTGCAAAAGATGACAAGAACCCCGAAGAAAACCTGCTCGCATATCTCAGATACTTGCGATGCGCTGGCTATGTCGCGGCGTTGCCAGCTAGCCGAAGTAACTTACGCGCCAACAGTAAAAGCGGGAAGCGCTTTCGGTTGATCAAAGATACCGGCCCGATTGCACCGGAATGGCGATCAGCATTGCGCGCATTGTGGGACCATAATCTTGAGCGCTTCACCGCAGATGACCGAGGTTCGCTATGCGACAGATGAACCTCATGACTTTGTCCGATCCAAAGTGGGTTGACGTTTTGCGCGCCGAGGCTGGAAAGCCGAAGCGCACAAAAAAAGATATTGCCGATGAACTTGGTGTTTCTCGTACGGCAATCTCGCTGATCTGCGATGGAAAATATTCGGCCAAGATGGACAAGGTGTCGGCCAAGCTCGCACCGAAAGTTATGGCTATGTACGCCTGCAAGATGTGGTGTCCATATCTGCATAGCGATCTGACGCCGGAAGCCTGTCGTCATCATGCAAGCGCTCCAATGCCGACAAGCGATCCCGACAAGCTTCGCCACTGGGCGGCATGCCGGAATTGTCCTCACAATCCCGTTTCAACCAATTCCGAGGTGAAAAATGCTGTCTGACACAGTGGTGCAGTGGCGCGCTTTTCTGATGCCTCTCGTCAGTGAGGTAGATGCTCCTGAGTTGCTTCTAACGCTTCGCCTCATGGAACTTGAGGCGCGGCATATGGAAATGACGATTGAGTATCTGACAGGCCGTCCACATGCACCGTTGAACGATCAGCTGCTTTCTTTCCCCTCATCACCTGAAGAACTTCAGAAGGAGACAATCAATGCTCTCTGATAGCCTGCGTGAAATGCGTCGTGAATTCCAGAATGCGCTGCTCGAAACTGGTGGCAGCATCACAATCTCTGGTGAGCAGCTTCAAAGCTATGCGCTAGCACTCGTCATGTATGAAGATGCAGCACTCGACATGGAAGAAAAACTCGGCGTTAGGCCGGTTCTCACCAATGCTTCCGGCAGTGTCGTCATTCCGCTCCGCCCATCCAACCGATCCCGTCCGCATCTTACCGTCATCCATGGTGATGGCGGCGATGTAGCCTGAAATACTTTCCATAAGGAACCCAGATTATGCAGTCTAAAATTTCACCGACCATTCCGACCGAAGAAATCAGCGGTGTCTCTTACGTCAATAAGGGTAAGGGCGAAATGATTGCCCTGTCAGCTATCAAGCCGGAACATATTGAGGAAGATGAGCTTGTTCGCCGCCTTTCGATCAAGGCGTCAGAGATGAACCGCATCTTGGCAACACTTCGCGCCGAAGTCTTTGACGATGTGATGGCGTATCGCGAATTGTTGGCCGAAAAATACAACGTCAAGCGCCGTGGCACAAAGGGCAATATCACCCTGACCACTGTCGATACCAGTTTGCGCCTGACCATTCAGGTTTCCGACACTTTGACGTTCGGCCCGGAACTGGAAGTTGCCAAAGAGATTATCGACGGCTGCATTCGCCGTTGGTCTGAAGGCTCTAACGACAATATCCGCGCTCTGATTGATCAGGCGTTTCAGGTCGATAAGCAGGGCAAGCTCAACACAGATCGTATCCTTGGCCTGAAGCGCCTGAAAATCACCGACGACACAGGTGAATGGGAAAAGGCCATGACGGTGATTTCCGATTCAGTGCGCGTCATGGCGTCCAAGGAACATGCCCGGTTTTACGCCGTCGATAAGGATACGGGAACTGCCACTCGTATTCCGCTCGATCTGGCGAACGCGTGAGGCTGATATGATCTCGGAAACAATTCGTAAGCGGATTAATGCCTTGCGTCAGCGCACAACGGCGCGGGGCTTCACTGAGGCAGAGGCTATGGAAGCCGCTGCCAAGGTGGCCGAGCTGATGCGTGAACACGGCCTTCATGACCATGATCCTGAAATGACGCAGGATGCTGCGGGTTTGAGTGGATCATTGCGATCTGCCCGTTCATCGCTTTGGCCAGTTATCGCCCATTGCACGAATACAGCAGCTTTAATGTCCAGTTCGCTTGATGGCCGTGTCATGATTTATGTCGGCAAGGAACCGGGACCGGAGATTGCCGTCTATCTTCATGATGTCTGTGAAACCGCAATCAATCATGAGATCAAGCGTTTCAAAAAAGGTGAATTTTACAGCCGTCGTCGTTCAACGGCCACGCGCAAGCAGGCTGTGACAGATTTTACCATCGGCTTGGTCGCGAGTTTGAAGGGACAGCTCTATAATCTCTTCAAGCCGAACATATCTGCAATTGCATTGCGTGAAGCGGAATTTGAGCGCGAGCGTCGTTATCCAGACACGCGAACTATGAAAACGCCTGCGCAGAAAACCCGCTTTGATCATGCGCGATATGCAGGTGCAATGGCGGGAGAGAATGTCAATATCTCCCGTGGTGTGAGTGGGCGAGAGCAACAAAAACTGATCGGCGGTGGGCGATGAACACGTTTGCTGTCATCAATATCGCTCGCATTCAACTTGGTATGGATGAAGATACAATCCGGGCGCTTTATGTGCGTGTGACGGGTGTTAATTCACTGCGCGCCATGTCCGAGCGCCAGCGTCTCGCTGTGGTTGATGAATTAAAGCGCTTAGGCTTCAAAATGAAGAAAAGCGGCAAATCACTGCCGCTTTCAACAAAACCATATATCCGTCTGGTTCATGCACTCTGGCGATCATGTCACCGGAAGGGCGTTATAAATGACGGTTCCCGCAAAGCTCTGCGAACCTTCGTTAAGGGACACTCTACCGTCGATGACCCTGATTTTCTAACGTTTGAAGAGGCTAATCCCATCATTGAGGCACTCAAGGCGATGGAGGCACGGGCATGAAAGATTTAATTGCAAACTGCTTTTCCAAGCTCTTTGTGTTCACCACGCATAAATGCACTGTGATCCAGAAGGCTGATGGAAACGAACTTGCCTTTTGGCCGTCCGGCTTGGTTCAGAACAAGGCAAAGGTATTCACCAAAGCCGCGTCTGTTCGTGCCATCATCGTCAAGACCGACCCACAGGCTTATGTCTTGCGACCACATAGCGTCTCGAACTTTCTTTTCTTCTTTGATCGTCTCAAGTCCTGCCTTTTGCCAATCGGCAAGCTCGGTTTCCGCGAATGCCAGTGTCGGCGTCAGAGCGATCAAAGCGGCTATCAGTGCAGTTTTCATAATTTTCGCATCCCCGTTTCCATACCTGTTCAAATAGCAGTTGCAGATTGTTTTGAGCAATCATTTTTAACGGGTGCGGCATGAGCGATCTCCAAACATTGCCCTCTTCAATAGAAGAGATCGCAGAAACGATTGGTGTGCGCCTTGCTCTTAAAATCGTGCAGGTCTATGGTGGTAGCGAAGCATATTTCCCTAAAAAGCCTAATGACGACCATCCTGTCATTCAGGCTCTTGGCAAAGAGGATGGATATGCGATATGCAAATACATGGGCGGATCGGTTCTTTCGGTTCCACATTGCAAACCGCCCCGCAATGCATTGTCTGCTATCAGGCGTCTCGAAGCAGAGGGGCTATCAAGAAGTGAGATAGCTCGCCGCCTCGGTATCACGCAACGCCATGTGCGCCGAGTGGCAAATGGCCCGCCGCCGACACTTAATCAATTCGATTTGTTTGCAAATGATCAATGACCGGACCTGATGTCCGGTCATTTTGCTTTGTAAGACCAGCCAAAGTCCTCGCACATCTTTTAATCGGCACCGCGAGGCGAAATGTCCACGATCAAGAATCCCACGACCTTCTTTTCCTATCTGCGCCGTGCGCCTTTCGGCGGTCGCCTGACACAAGGCCAGATCGACGGCATCAACATGCTGTTATCGCAGTGGGATTATTACAAGCTCACGGATCGCCGCTGGCTTGCCAATATTCTCGCGCAGATTTTTCATGAAACTGGTGGTCGCATGCAGCCGGTGCGAGAAACCAATGCCAATTCGGACGCACAGGCGAAAGCTCGTCTGGAAAATGCATGGAAGGCAGGGAAGCTGAAGTCGGTCAAAACGCCTTACTGGCGTGATGGTTATTTTGGACGCGGCTCCATCCAGATCACGCATGAGGATAATTACGACCGCCTTGGTGATCGGCTTGATATTGATCTGGTGCGCTATCCTGATAAAGCGCTTGATCCGCTGATCAGTGCTCGCATTGCAATTGTTGGCATGGCCGAAGGGCTTTTCACCGGCCAAAAGCTTTCTGACTATTTCAATGCAAAGGTTGATGATCCTGAAGGCGCTCGCGCTATCGTCAACGGCAAGGATAAGGCCAAGCTGATTGCCGGTTATCATAAGAATATTCTGGATGCGATTGACGCGGCCAATGCCGATGAGAAGATTTCTGACGCAAACAAGGCGCTAGCAACCGCTGATGACGTAAAGCCGTCAGATAGTGGCTCGGTCAAAAGCCTGATCGGTGGTACGGTCGGCACGGCAGTGGTGTCGGCTGTCGTCGGCGTTAACAATCCTTGGGCCTTTGGTGTCTCAGCACTGCTTCTGCTTTTGGGAGCCGGTGCCGTCTATATGTTTGCGTCTGGCCGTTGGTCGGTCAATCGCCTGAAGGAGATTTGATGTTCTCATCTCTCCTGCGCTGGCTGACAGGTGATTTCATAGGCGCGTTGACACGCGCCTATGAAATGAAGCTCAAGGCGGAAAACGACCAGCAACGCCTTGTGGCAGATGCAGCCATTGCTGACATCAACCGTCAGATTGAAGAGGCCCGTAATTCCAAGGAAATTCGGCTCGCGTCGGCGGTCTTTTGGGAAATGCGGCTGATCACTGCGGTGATTGCCGGTTGTTTTGCCATTCATCTGGTTTTGGTCACGCTTGACACCTGTTTTGCACTTGGCTGGCGCATCGCCAAGTTCCCCGCACCGTTTGATGAATGGCAGGGCATGATCCTGCTTTCGTTTTTTGGAATTCAGGCCCTTGGCGGCGGGCTGAATGCGATAGCTTCCGCCATACGGGGACGTAAATGACTGGTCCTGAAACCATCTTTGGCCTGAAGGTGGCAACGCTTCTCTCTTCCTGCGTTGCCGCCGTGATTTCTGTTGTTCTGGACTGGCGCGCCCACAATTTTCTAACGGCGGTCGGTTCCATTGCCGCAGGCGTCTTTGTCGGCGTGGTCGCAACCGATCTCACACTGGAATTGCTTGGTGTCTCTGAAAATCCCGGATCATGGGGCTATGCGGTTTCTGCTGCATACGGGATCACAGGCCGCAACCTCATCCTCTGGCTGAAGCAGGCATCAGAAAACCCGCCGCAGCTTATCAAAGACATTTTCGGTATCGGCAAAGGCACTGGCAAGAATGGCTGAAACTCACGACACCCGCCGCAAGGCCCGATCCGATTATGTCTATCGGCGCATGTCTATTGCAACCATTGCCATGACATTGAACGTCAGTCAGGCAACAATCGGACGCTGGAAAAAGGCTGCGAAGGAAAATGGCGATGATTGGGACATGGCCCGATCTGCCGCGACAATTGCTGGTGAAGGACTGGACGTTGTTGTTTCATCGGTGACGGAAGATTTCGTCATCATGGCGCAGGCGCTTCTGGATGAGGTTAAAAACAATCAGGTTCTAACGCTCGACCAGAAAATCAAGCATATGGTGGCGCTCGGTGACGCTATGGTCAAAGTCACGGCTTCGGCTGGCAAGCTTGCACCGAAGATTTCCGAGCTTGGCGTTGCGCAGTCGGTTGTGCAGCATCTGGTCAGCTTTGTGCAGGAGCAGTTCCCGCAGCATATTTCTGTTGTTCAGGAAATTCTGATCCCGTTTGGTGATCGTATTGCGAGTGCCTTTGCACCATGAAGCGCCCGAACCTGAAAGCCAAAGTAAGCGAGAAAGATTTCCGCGAGTGGATCAGCGGGAAAGCCGACGAGCTTGCGCGTTGGGTTGATTTGTCGGTGTCGGCATTTCCAGCCGATCCAAAGGCCAAGGCCGAGCGGATTGCGCAAGTCCGCCATCCTGAAACCGGCTTTCAGTTCTTTCTGGAAACCTATCTGCCGCATTATGTGAAGGGCGAACACAGCCTGTTTCACAAGGCGATTTTTGCGCGTGTTCCTGCAATCATAGCGTCTGAAAAAGGCGTTAGAGATTTGTTCATCGCGCCGCGTGGTTCGTCAAAATCGACACATCTGTCGCTTGGTTTCGCGCTTTATTGCATCTGCCTTGGGCTTAAACGCTACATTATGGAAGTCTGCGATGTCTATGCGCAGGCAGCACTTCTTATTGAGGCGATCAAAGCAGAACTCACAGAAAACCCGCGCCTGTCTTATGATTTCCCCGATGCGACGGGTGCTGGCCGTGTCTGGCGTGAGGGCGAAATCGTCACCAAGAGCAATATTCGCATTGAGGGGCTTGGCGCGCTGCAAAAGCTGCGCGGTCGCCGCCATGGTCCATATCGCCCTGATCTCATGTTTTTTGACGATCTGGAAAATGATGAACAGGTGCGTTCGCCCGATCAGCGCAAGAAGTTAGAGACATGGATCAAGCGCGCCGCTTTGAAAGTCGGGCCGCCTGACGGCACTATGGATGTGGTCTGGGTCGGTACAGTTCTGCATTATGATGCGGTGCTTGTCCGGGCGGCGAAGTCGCCAGTCTGGCGGGTGGCCGAGTTTCAGGCGATTATCCGTTGGCCTGACCGCATGGACCTTTGGGACAAGTTTGAGGAGGCTTTCCAGAATGATGGCGAGGAAGCCGCTCGCGCTTTCTACCTGACGCACAAGAGCGCCATGGATGCGGGCGCAGTCGTCAACTGGCCCGCGCTTCAGCCGCTTGTCTGGCTCATGCTGGAACGTGCTGCCGATCATGACAGCTTCCAGACCGAATATCAGAACAAACCAATTAATGCCGGAAGCCCATTCAGTGCGTTGAAATTCTGGACGCTCAAACTGTCCGATCTTATCCACTTTGGCGCGGTCGATCCCTCGCTTGGCAAGAAAGGCCATGGCCGTGATCCGAGCGCCATTCTTGTCGGCGGCTTCAATCGCCTGCACGGCACGATGGATGTTCTGGAAGCGTCCATCCGCCGCCGCCTGCCAGATATTATCATTGCCGACATCATTGCATTCCAGCGGGAATATCGCTGCCTGCTCTGGTTTGTTGAATCAGTGCAGTTTCAGGAGTTTTTGCGCACAACGCTGATGACGACCGCTGCACAACAAGGTGTCGGCATATCTGCCGTGCCAATTATTCCTAACGCCGACAAGGATTTGCGCATTGAGCGGCTTCAACCGCCGACCGCTGCCGGATTAATCCGGCTCAATGCCACACAGCAAACGTTGATCGACCAGCTACAGCAATGGCCCGATGCCGATCATGATGACGGCCCGGACTGTCTCGACATGCTTTGGCAGAACGCGCTTCTTTATGCAGGCGGCAATCGCGCCAGCACGGGCGGAAGCGGAATGATGACCGCCGCAGGAAGCGGCAATACTGGACTTGAGGGATACCGCCTATGAGCCGTCGCAAAAACCGAAAGTCAGCATCTTTTGCAGGTAACAACCTGACGGCAACAGAACGCAAGAACCTGCCCGCTGAAGCGCGCACTCTGATTGCGGATGCCAAAAACGATATTACCATTCCGTTTTATAGCGGTGCGCTCTCGCATGCGGATGACACACTCATCCAGCGTGGCGGCGGTGATGGTCTTAAAATCTACGATGAGATCAAGCGGGACACACGCGCTTCTGCCTGCCTGACCAAGCGCAACAAGCAGCTTGTGGCGCGGGAATGGGAAGTGGAAGCGGCGTCCGATGCGCCAGTTGATGTCGAGGCCGCAAGTTTTGTGCGTGAGACGTTTCGCAATCTGCCTTTTGACCGCATCTGCGAGGATCTGTCGGGTGGCGCGATCCTCAAGGGTTTTGCAGTCTCGGAAGTGGTCTGGAAGCGCGACGGCAACCGTATCGTGCCGGAAAAGATCATCACGCATGATCAGCGCCGCTTTGCTTTCGGGCAGGATTGGAAGCCACGCCTTTTAACCTGGACAAACATGCGCGACGGCACCGAATTGCCTGACCGCAAGTTTATCGTTCATCGGCATGGTGTCGTCGGTAACAATCCTTATGGCCTCGGCCTTGGCTATCAGCTGTTCTGGGCTGTGCTGTTTAAGCGTGAAGGTGTCGCCTTTTGGCTGCATTTTCTCGACAAGTTTGCTGGTCCGACCGTCATTGCCGAAACACCTTACGGCCTGATTTCAGAGGAGCAGAACCAGCTTATTCATAAGCTCGCCAGCATCAGGACCAGTGCAGCCGTCACCGTTCCGGTCGGCACTTCCGTCAAGTTTCTGGAAGCTGCGCGCACAGGTGCAGTCAGCTATAAGGAGTGGCTCGAATTCTGGAATACCGAGATTGCGATCTGCATTCTGGGCGAGACACTGACAACCGACATCGGTTCGGCAGGATCAAAGGCGGCAGCGGAAACCCACGCCAATATTCTTGATCTGCTCGTTGATAGTGACGCGGACCATTTATCCGATTCTTTACGTGAACAGCTAGTGCAGTGGCTGATTGATTATAATTTCCCCGGCGCTGGCGTTCCGCGTGTCTGGCGTGTGCGTCCGAGCAATGAAAAGGACAAGGCCGAGACCCGGAAAGCCAAGGCAGAAGCCGCCAGTTCCGAGAATGCGGCCCTTGTCGAAATTCTGGTAACAGCTGCGCAGATTGACGATGACAATGATGCGCGTGAATTTATCGTGTCGTTTGAACTGACCCATGCATTGTCAGAAACCGCAATTGACCGGCTTGTGGAAGCACGTTTTGCTTTCATGGAAGGCGGCAAGCGCGCCCGCGATCTGCGCATGCAGGCATCAGAGAACCCGGTCTTTGCGGCACTCTTTGGCCCGGTTCAGTCAAAAAAAAACTCCATAATTCAGTAAGCTTTGCTGATGCCCCCGATCCGGTGAGCGATATTGCTGACCGGCTTGAGGAATTGGCATCAGGGCATTTTACACGCCGTATAAACGCCATTCGTTCGGCCCTTGATGCTGCCAGCGACTTTGCATCAGCTGCGAAATCACTTCTTCAGCTTGCCGCGAATTGGACGCCTGATCCGTTAGCAAACTTGCTTGGCGACGGTTTGGAGCTTGCAGCCCTTCATGGTCGTGAAGATGCATTCCGCGACGATGAGGAAATCGCAAGTTTTGTCGATGCTGATGTGTTCAATCAGCCATTCAAAGAGCAGATTGAGTTTTTGCGCCAGAAACGCGCCAAGCCGACCAAATCATGGCTTGATGTGATGCGCGGCACTCATGATCGGGCATTTGTTATTTCGGGTGCGACCGATCTTGATATGGTCGCCGATTTCCAGACCGCAATTGCTAACGCCGCCGAACAAGGCCGGACGTTAGAAAATTTCCGCGATGATTTTGATATGCTCGTTGCGCGATATGGCTGGGAATATAAAGGGGAACGCGGCTGGCGCACCCGCGTCATCTTTGAAACCAATCTGCGCACATCACATATGGCCGGTCGGCTTAAGCAGATGCGCGATCCTGATGTGCTGAAACTGCGCCCGTTCTGGGAATATATCCACGGTGACAAGCGGACGCCGAAAATCCCGCGCCCACAGCACGTCGCGTGGCATGGAAAAATCTATCGCCATGATGATCCGTGGTGGTTGAAACATTTTCCGCCGAATGGATGGCTTTGCTCCTGTGGTGTCCGCAGTCTTTCCTATCGTGATCTCACCAAGCGCGGAAAGACTGGTCCTGATCCATCGCCTGAAGAACTTTATGCGCCTGTGATTGATCCTGCGTCTGGCAAGCTGATCGAACATCCGCAGGGGATCGATTATGGCTGGGATTATATGCCGGGCGATCTATGGGAGCGCGGCTTGACGCCATCCAATTTGCTGCATGAAGGGCGCGATCTTCTCGACAATCCGCGCATGGCGGTCGAGATTGACAAGCCAGAGCCGATTGAAGACTTGCTGCAAAAAGCCGTTCCCCTTGCTTCAAAGCCTCTTAAAGACGGTTTGAAGGCAGAGGATTATGTCAGCGCGTTTCTGAAACCGTTTGGTGCAGCTATTGGCAGGGCTGTGTTGTTTCAAGATAAATCCGGCACCAAAATTCCGATTTCAGATCAGCTTTTCCGTGATCGTAGAGGCGCTTTGAAGGTGTTGAAGGGAGATCGTGCTAGGGTCACGCCGCTTCTGGCTGAAGCGCTGATGGACCCCGACGAAATCTGGGTTGGCGTTGCCCGCAAGAAAGACCCGGTCTCGCCCGATCAGGAAGACCTTATCGTTGACCGGCGTTATATCCGTGCCGACGCCAAGACTGGGCTTATGGTTGTCTTTGAGATCGGACAAAAGCTCTGGGAGGCGATTACAGCTTACAATACCACCGATAAGGCCGGTAATCCTGATCTCAGAACACTGGATCGTCGGCGTGGTGGAAAGCTCGTTTACAAGCGCCCGAAAAAGTAAAAAGGCCGGGGTGATCCGGCCTTATGTCAGGGAGCTACCATGACCATCACCAGTCTTAGCGTTGCTGACGGTTTCAATATAGTGCCAGAACAGGAAAAAGTCCAATGACAGGCATCAGCTATAAAGCCACCATTGATGATGCGGATATGCGCGAGAAGCTGGCCGAGCTGATTGGCAAGATGCAGCGGCCTATCGGCTTCTATAAAAACGTCGGTGAGCATCTTCTGCAATCTGTTGATAATAACTTCGACAATGAACAGGCTCCCGATGGAACGCGGTGGCAAGGGCTTTCAGCTGTTACACGGTACAGACGTTCACGATTGAACGGCAATGCCGCAATGACAATTCTTCGCGTGTCCGGTCATCTCAAGGAGTCAATAAACTACGAAGCAAGTGACACAGAGGTACGGATTGGGTCTGCACTCATCTATGCAGCCATTCAGCATATGGGTGGTGAATCGAAAGGCTATATGAAGGGAGCCGTTATTCCGGCGCGCCCTTATCTTGGTATCTCGCATGCGGATGAAGAGGAAATATTCTTCATTGCCGAAGACTGGTTGAGCGCCGAATGATGCCATTGATTTTCTTCGCCACTGATGCGCATAAGCATGTTCAACGCCCGGAACTACTCATTTTTGATTTGCCCCGCGTTAGAGGCGCGTTAGAAATCGAATGAAAGGGCATTGCGATGATAGTCAGAGACACAAATCGCAATTCAGCCCGGATAGTATCTTGAAACTCATCGCAAGCTGACGCATTGTCGGCCTAGATCAAACAAATGACATGACCGGACATCGCGTCCGGTCATTTTGTTTTTTGCCATCCCGCATTGTCGGCCCAGATCATTTCTGGAGCTGACATGCCGATCGCAACCGCTACAAATCCCACTGCCCGTATTGAGGTCTTCCGTCCCGGCACATTTACGCCGATGGAAGGCGCTGCGATCACCTATACCGCTGCGGACCTGAAGGCGATTGCAGATTGCTATGATCCTGAAACCGCACCCGCACCCTGCGTTGTTGGTCATCCTTCAACCGATGCGCCTGCCTATGCATGGGCCAAGGGCTTTGAATATGACGCCAGCAACGAGCGTCTTTATGCGACCGTTGGCGAGATCGAGCCAGCATTCTCGGAAGCCGTAAAATCGGGCCGCTATAAGAAAGTTAGCCTTTCTTTCTTCCGTCCTGATCATGCAGCCAATCCGGTTCCCGGCACATGGTATCCGAAACATATCGGCTTTCTGGGCGGCGCGGCTCCTGCCGTTTCTGGCCTCAAGAACGTCCAGTTCGCAGCCGGTGACGCTGCCGTCACTGTCAGCGCCGAGTTTGGCGAGCGTGGCTTTGAGGATACGGCCAGCATTTTCCGCATGATGCGTGATTTCCTGATTGAGAAATTCGGCCTTGAAGACGCCGACAAGGCTTTGCCTGCCTATCGCATTGAATGGCTCTCGGAAACCGAGGTCGAAAAGCCAGCCTCGCGCACAACTTTTTCAGCCCATCCCGAAAACCCGAAAAAGGAGCCTGCACCTGTGACGCAGCCCAACCAGCAGCCTGATCCAGCTTTTGCCGCTCGCGAAGCTGACATTTCCGCCCGTGAAGAGCGCATCAAGAAACGCGAACAGGAAGCGGTTCACGCCGACAATGTGTCCTTTGCGGAAAACCTCGTCAAAGACGGCAAGCTTTTAGCCGCAAGCAAGGACAAGGTCGTCTCACTGCTTGATGCGCTTCCAGCGGAAACCGCTGTTTCGTTTGCTGAAGGTGAAGCAGCCATTCCAGTGTCGAAAGCACTGCGCGACATTCTTGCGGCACAGCCGAAGGTCGTATCGTTCGGATCGCTCGACTTGCCTGAAGAACCGGGCGCTGGCGGCTCTGCATCCTTTGCGGCTGACGGCAAAGCCGTCGATCCATCCGATATGCAGCTTCATGCCAAGGCGATTGCCTATCAGAAGGCAAATCCCGGCACTGAATATCTCGACGCTGTCAGCGCCGTTTCGTAACCGGAGATTTTTGCCATGCAGTATTTCAATTCGGTGTTCAGCGACACCATCACCGCCACAACGGTTTTTGATGCCTATGATCTCGTCGGCTTTGATGATGGCAAGATCACCACGGACGATGCAGCGGTGAAAGCCGTAGCACTTAACCCGGCTACCGAAGTTGGCCTTGATGTCGCTGGCATGATGATCGGCACCGTCCGCATCCGCGCCAAGGGTGCGATTGCCAAGGGTGCAAAGGTCATTTCCGCCGCATCCGGTGGCGTGAAAGCCGCAACCGCAGAATCCGTCAACGTCTTCGCCCGCGCTCTCACTGCGGCAGCGGACGGTGAATTCGTCACCATTCTCGTCAAGTAAGGACCAGTTGATGTCTAAGCCTCTCAATCAGCGCACCGCCGCCGTTGTCGATCCAATTCTTTCGACGCATGCGCGTGGCTATCGCAATTCCACTTTCATTTCCGCCGATCTGTTCCCGCGTGTTTCGATCCCGAACCGTTCCATGCGCACAATCCGTTTCGGCAAGGAAAGCTTCCGTCTGCTCAATACCCGCCGTGCGCCGGGTGCCGACCGCAAGCGCATCCAGTACGGTTATGCGGATGATCCGGTATCGCTGGCGCAGGATTCGCTTGAAGCCGTTGTGCCGGTCGAACATCAGCAGGAAGCTGAAGCCGTTCCGGGCATTGATCTTGCAGCCGGTGCCGTCAACATGGTGCTGGACGTTCTTGACCTCACATTGGAAGTCGATAGCGCCAAGCTTGCGCGTGATGCTTCTAAGTATGATGCCAACCACAAGCTTGCGTTGGTAGGTGGGGATCGCTGGACGGACCCGAACTCCGATCCAAAGAGCGACATTGATGCGGCCAAGGAAGCAATCCGCCGGTCTGTCGGGCGCTATCCGAATACGCTCGCTCTCGGCCCGAATGCCGCTAACGCTGCCAAGAACCACCCGAAAATCAAGGAACAGTTCAAATATACGTCGAAAGACAGCATTTCGGTTGAAATGCTCGCTGCCTATTTCGACGTAAAAAAGGTGGTTGTCGGTGCGGCGGTCTATCTGCCGGAAACATCCGACGACAGCGCGCTTGCCAATGATGTCTGGGGCGATGATGCGATCCTCGCTTATGTTCCGGAACTTGGCAACAACTTTCAGGTGCCAAGCTACGCCTACACTTATGAGCTGCTTGGCTATCCGCAGGTCAACAAGCCGTATTTTGAGGATCGCAATGGTTCGTGGATTTATCCAACCACCATTGAGCGCCGCGCAACCATTACAGGTTCCGAGGCGGGCTTCCTCATCCAGAACGCTGGCGCAGCATCGGCTTAATGGAGGGCAAAATGGAAGATCGCAAACTTTCGGTCACCCTGACCGGCCCCGCCAAGATCGACGGCGTTAGAGAACCGGCAGGGAAAACCGTCAGCGTCACAACGGCGCTTGCGCTTCAGCTTGCGGCATCAGGTGTCATCAATCCTGATGATATTGAGGGTGTTGTGTCGGCTGATATGCCCGATACGCCGCTTGAGAGTGATTTTCAGACGGCTGTTGATGCTGCCGTTTCCGCCGCTCTTGTTCCTTTGACGGCAGAGCGGGACACGCTGAAGGCCGACTTGGAGACGGCAATCACCCGCTCCGAAACCGCTGAAAAGACGGTAACTGATCTGACTGCTGATCTTGCAACAGAAGCAGCAGCACGTACAGAAGCCGAAACCAAACTGGCGGAAGCGCAGGCCGAACTGGCGAAGCTCACCAAGCCAGACGCTGAAACTGGCAAGGGTGAAGACGGTAAGTCGGGCAAGCCCACAAAATAAGGCCCGATCCGAAGTCTCTCAAGCCGGGCCTTTTCTGGCGGGATGGTCACATCATTGCGGCCATCCCGCAGCCTCACAACCACAATGGGTTTAACCAATGCCGCGTTTTCTAACGGTTGAAGAATTTACAGAGATGTTCGGGCTGGCCGAAGTCTCGCAGATTGCGGGCATTGGCAATCTGAACGACGCTGCCGGTCGTTCAATTGATACAGCCAAGATCGAAGCCGCACTGACATATGCCGAAGACATTCTGATCGGCTATTCCCGCGCTCGCTATGCTGTGATCGAAACGCTGACCCCGGAAACCACGCCTGCGCTTGTCAAAGGTCTCATTGGTGATGTTGCGCGTTATCGTCTGCGCGACAAGTCAGGCGGTCAGGGACAGGTTTCCGAGATCGTCAAGGAACGCCATGACGCGGCGCTCACCAATATCAAGGCGGTCGCAACCGGCAAGTTTGAACTGCCAATTACAGGCGAACCCATCAATGGTGAAGCCGGATCGACCCGCGTTGATGCCATCATCCCGCCTGCGCGTGTTCCGGGCATCCTCAAAGGATGGAACCCATGAGCGACACTTTGCGCACAGTTCGATCCCCACTGGTCATTGAACAGGTTGAAGACGCGCTCCTCGTTGTCTTGAAGGAAAGCGTTTCCGGCCAATGCAAGGTTGAGGTCTTTCCGAACGATCCGAAGCGCTACGACTTTTCCAACCTGCCAGCTGCGTTGCTCATTCACTATGCCGGTTCACGCTATGCGGCACCAAAAGGCCCAGCCAATACCGCGCAAGTCCGCACCATGGAGTTTTCGCTTGTGCTTCTGGTTCGCTCACTGCGCGGCGAAGGCGGTGCTTACAACCATCTTGAAGATATTCGTCTTGCTCTTCAAGGTCGCGCCTTTGTCGGAGCTGGTCCCGCTGTCATGACCCGCGACCAGCTTATGGAAGAGGCCGAGGGCGTCTGGCGCTGGGAAATCCGCATCGCGCTTCCGATCCCGGCTGTTGCTCGCACCTACCAGACACCCGCGCCGCTCATGCGACCAGCATTCACAACTTTGTAGAGGAAAAAAGGAATGGCAAAGCAGCCGCAAACGCAATCCCGAAAGTCCTACCGCTATACGGGACCAGTCACGCCGCTCGACATCGAGGGCCAAAAGACCCGCATGCTTTTTCCGGGCGCGTCCTACACGGAACTGCCGGAAGATCACCCAATCGTTAGCAATTTGATCGAACGTGAACTGCTGATTGCCGAAATTCCTTCGGCAGAAGTGGTCGGCGGTTCTCAGTCTGGAGGAGCCTGATAAATGGCTGCAACTTTCCACCACGGCCCGGAGGTCGTTGAACATAAAGACGGCGTGACCGTTGTTCGCGATGTCAAATCCGCTGTCACCTATGTCAATGGAACAGCTCCCATTCAGGATGTGCATGACAGTGCTGACAAGCGCGCCGATTTCATCAACAAGCGCATAATCGTCCGCACCCGTGCTGAAGCATCTGCTGCATTCGGTCTGCACAAGTCTGGCTACACCATTCCCGCAGCCCTTGATGCAATCTTTGATCAGGGCGACGGCGGCACCATCATCGTCAACAACGTGTTTGATCCGGACACGCACAAGGAAGGCACCACGCCTGATCCTTCCAAGGTCACGACTGCCGACATTAATGGCACAATTACGCCTGCCGGATTGGCAACCGGGTTTTCTGGCGCATATGAGTGCTACAATAAATTCGGCTATTTCCCGAAGCTGATCATAGCGCCTGGCTATTCTCCAACTGCGACCGTTCGTGCTGAAATGGACGTTGTCGCGAACCGCCTCCATGCGATTGCCATTGCCGATCTGCCGCTTGGTCTGACCAAACAGCAGGCAGTGGAAGCGCGTGGTGCGACCGGCACAGCCAACACATCCAGCGCCCGCACCGTGCTAACCTATCCACATGTGGTGATTGAAGATACGACGGGTGCGACTGACACTCGCCTTGATCCTCTGTCGTCGCGTCTGGCCGGTGTCATTATCGCAACCGATCTTGAGCAGGGCTGGCATCATTCGCCGTCCAATCGCGAGATTAAGGGCATTGTCGATCTGGAAGTTCCGATCAACTTCTATCCGAGCGATTATCAAAACGACACCAACTTCCTCAATGAAGCTGGCATCGTCACTGCCATGCGCTCTTTTGCGACCGGCCACCGCACGTTCGGCAACCGTTCGGCTGCATTCCCGACATCATCGCATGTCGAGAATTTCATTCATGCCCGCCGCATTCTCGACATGACGCATGAAGCGATCATCTTCTTCCTCATGAACTATGTGGACCGGCTTGGCACCCGCCAGAATGTTGAAGCCGCTGAAGAAGGTGTGAACGCCTATCTGCGCTCCAAGATTGGTGATGGCGTCTTCTACGGTGCGACCTTCCGGTTTGATCGTACAAAGAACACTGCCGAACAGATTGCCGATGGCCGCTTCTACTACAAGTTCGAGTGCCATCCGACTTCGGTCATGGAGCGCATCACCGTCGATTCCTACGTCGATACGAAATTCATCTCCGACGCGCTTTCGCTCGCGGCCTGACAGGAGGCTTAATCCATGGCACGCAAAAACGGACAGATCACACAGGCCGACTGCTACATCAACGAGGTTGATGTTTGTGGCCGTGTGGCAGAACTGGACATGGGCGAGATCGCCCATGCCGAAGTTGAACACCAAACGCTTGGCATGATCGGCGTTCTGAAACTGCCCGGTCGCCCGGTACAGGCGATTGAGGGCAAGATTTCGTTTGAGTGGCTGGATGAGGAAGTCAGTCGCGCCATCCTCAATCCAACCAAGATGCATAAGCTTCAGCTGCATTCTTATGTGGATGTTTTTGATGGTGAAGGACTGAACGCACAGCAGTCTCACACGCTCGTCACCCATATCGGGTTCCAGATGATGAAGACAGGTGGCCGTACTGCCAAGCTTGGCGAAAATCTTGGTCAGGAACACGACATCTCGATCAGCACCTTCAAGCAGGCCGTTTATGGCGGCGATACGCCGATCATCGAATTTGATGCATGGAACAACATTTACCGCATCAATGGCGAAGACGTCTGGCCGCGTTAATCACGCGACCAGACCGGACTATTCCTGAAACTTCTTTTTGAGGAAACCATGCGCAAAACAGCTGCTTTTATCAGCGCCTATCTGATTGGCATGTCGGCTATCGTCTGCATGATCGCCGTCTCGCTCTATCCGACACCATCACCGGCCATGCCCTTCAGCAATCCGGTGATGCAGGCTTATGTTATCGCCGATTATGATCATCACGACATGATGGCATTTCCCGCCGTGATGACCATTGTGCGGCAGGCAGAAGATTTAAAGCCCTACCATCCTGAAATCCGGGCCGCTTTACCGCTTGCCCCGGAATATGCCCAAAGCCTGAAATCCGACGCACTCAACTTCATCGAAACCCGCCTGCGCTGTTAGAGCCAAGCTCTATCCACCGCCAGCCGCGTTAAAAAGCGGCTGGTGTCCATGATTTCTAACGTTTGAGAGACAAGAATGGCTGACAAGATTGAACTATCCGGCGTCCGGGCCAAGTTGAAGGCTCACAAGGATGCCAACGCAGGCGACCGCACTATCACTTTGAGCGAAAGCGGCATTTCCTGCACCGTGCCGAACTTTATCAATCACGGCCTCTGGATGAAGGCACAGCGCGTTGCGAAGGGCGACACACCAAAAGCGCAGGCCGCATTTGTCTGTGAAGTTGTTCGCTTTGAAGGCGAAAAGCTGAACCTAACCGATCTAGCGGAACTGGTTCCCGCTGGCGACACGCTCCAGCTTATCGGCGAAGTGTTTGGCGGTAAAGATGGAGACACGACGGAGGGGGAGCCGGGAAACGCTCTGAACTAAGCCTGTCGCATCCCTCCCAGCACATCTTCCTTATTGAAAAGGGATGGGATCATGATAGGTTGCAGGCAATGGACGTAGAAGAGTTCCTGTTTTGGTATGAAGAGACAGTAGAACTCGAAGAGGCAAAGGCCGAGGCCATCCGCAAAGCCGCTGCCGACAAGTGACCGGACTTAATGTCCGGCTAATCCCTACATTGAAATATGCGATCTCTGGCAGGTAATCCTGCCGGAGGCTTTTGCATGCGCTTTGCGATGATTTTTGAGGGCATCGACCGCGCAACCAAGGTCATGAACAAGATCATGGCTGCGGAAAAGAAAACCGCTGCCTCTGTTAAAGCCGGTTCAAAGGCCACTCAAACAGCCGCCGACAACGCCACAAAAGCCACCCAAAAACAGACATCAGCCCTTTCCAAACTCGCATCCGTTGCGCGTGGTGCTTATAATGGCGTCGTGGCCGGTGCGCGTGCTGCCGGTCGCGCAACTGTTGCGCTGCATAAGCAGACCGTGGCACTCGCCAAGAGCGGTTTCGGGCAAATCAGGGACGGCGCGGGAAAGACGTTTCGGGGATTGGCGTTAGCGGCAGGCATTGCTACCGCCGCATTTGGTGCCTCTGCATTAGCGGCTCACCAATTAATCGATACAGCCTCACAGTTCGAGAAATTCCAGACAATCCTTGAAACGACTGAAGGATCAAGTGCCAAAGCCAAAAAAGCGATGGCATGGGTAACGGATTTCGCAGCTAAAACACCCTACGAATTGGATCAAGTCATGCAGAGCTTTGTAGCACTGCGGTCAATGGGGCTTGATCCGACGCAAGGATTGATGCGTGACTTGGGTGATGCTTCAGCTGCAATGGGCGTTCCAATGCTTCAGGCCGTTGAAGCGATGAAAGATGCTGTCACAGGCGAAAATGAGCGCCTGAAGGAACTTGGCATCATTTCATCCAAATCCGGCGACGTGATTGAATATAGCTATGTGACCCTTGATGGACAAAGCAAAACCGTAAAAGCCATGAAAGGCGATGCAGCGGGTATTCAGAAAGCAATCAGCGGGATTTTCAGCGAGAAGTATGGCGGTGCAATGGATAAGCTTTCCCGGACATGGGAAGGCATGATTTCCAACATCGGCGACATCTGGTTGCAATTCCAGCTTGCGATTATGAATGCAGGCTTGTTCGACTGGATGAAGAGCAAGCTTCAGCTGATACTTGATACCATCAACCAGTTACAGGATAGCGGTGAACTGGATAAATGGGCCGCTTATATCGGCCAGAACATTCAGTTCGTTCTAGAAACAGCGTGGAACTTCGCTGTTGGAGTTTACAATGTCCTTCAGAAACTTGGCGCCTATCTGGTCGCGGCTAAAAATTATGTCGGATCGTGGGAACGGCTTGCTACCATTCTCGGCGCGTTAGCATTTGCGCCCGTTCTGATCTCGACCGCGGCTGGTATCGTCCAGATTGCATTGGGTATCACAATGCTGAGTGCTGCTCTGTTGGCAAATCCGATTGTGCTTTTGGTTATGGCAATTGTCGCCGCTGCGGCTGCAATCTATATCTATTGGGGACCGATCAAGGAATTTTTCATCGGGCTTTGGAACTCGATTGCAGCCGGTGCTTCAGCGCTCTGGGAAAAGCTGAAAAGCCTGCTTGGCTTCGATCCGCTATCGGTCTTGAAAACAGCCTTCTCATGGTCGCCTCTTGGTCTGGTGATCCAGAACTGGGGCAGCATCCAGTCAACCATTCAAGGCTTCATTGGTGCTATTCCGGGCATCGTGAGCGGCGCATGGGATTTGCTGAAAACAGCCTTTTCGTGGACGCCTGTTGGTCTGGTGGTTCAACACTGGGATGGAATTTCCGGTGCAGCTTCAGCCGCCGTACAGAATGTGTTTCAGGCGGTTGATGGTGTCTGGACTTCAATCAGGTCTGTTTTCGACTGGGTGCCGACAGAAAGCATACGTGCTGCTTGGGCTGGTATTTCTGACACCATTGGCGGCTTGATCGACGGCGCGACTGCGCGTGTTGCTAACGCATGGAACAAGGTAAAATCAGTGTTCACGTTTAGCGGTGGCGATACGGAAGCAAATATCAGTGTAACTGATCCGGCTACCATTCAGGCCGCACAGATGGCGACCGCAGCCCTAAAAACCGACATGCAGGCCGTGGCAGCTATTGATACATCTCCGGCTATGGGAAAGCTTGCAGCACTCGAAACATCTGCACAGCAAGTAGGCGCGTCGGTGATGTCGTCTATTCGACAGGCTCAAGCCTTCCTGAATAATGTCAGCTTCTATAATCAAGGAGTTGGCTTGATGGACACAATGGCTGCTGGCATTCGCGCACGGGCTGCGGTTGTAACGGCGGAAATTCAGAAGATGGCGCAGGCGGTTCGTGACCATCTGCCGTCATCGCCAGCAAAGGTCGGGCCGCTCTCCGATATTCACAAGCTGAAATTCGCAGAAACCATTGCTCAATCGATCCGGCCTGCACCGATGGTCAAGGCCATGCGCGGAGCTGCGGCTGCAACGTTAGCTGCTGCGAGTATCACCGGCGCAAGCGTTCCTGTATCGGCTCAGCCAGTGGCGGGCGCTGCTGTTCGATCCGAGGTTGCGGCGCGCAGCCAGTCCGCATCTATCGCGCAGTCACAGTCTAGCGGTGGCATTCATATCGAATATAAGCCGACCATTCCTTTGTCCGGTGATGCACAGTCTGCAAAAGCCGACATCAAAAAGGAGCTTTCCACCCATGCGCGCCACATCGCCAATCTGGTTGATGAAGAGCAGCGCAAACGGAAGCGTAGACAGCCATGATCTATCTTCTCGGCAGTATCCCGTTAGGAATTGCGCCTCTGACCGGCCCAACCGCGCATTCCTATGATCGTGCAGCAACATTTGCGCAGCATGGCCCAACGCGGGGCAAGCCGGTGTTGCAGGAGATCGGCGAAGAGCTTGACCGTAAGGAATTCAGTTTTTTCTTTTCGGAAGAGTTTTGCACACCGGCAACCGAACTGGCGAAGCTGGAAGCTGCCTTTGCTTTGAAATCGCCGCTCCCTCTGGTTCTCGGCAACGGCGTTTTTAACGGCAAGCGCTATGTGGTGGACAGTCTTTCTATCACCATCGTTAAAACCAGTCTGGTCGGCGTTCCGGTGCGAATTGAGGCGACAATCACGCTTCTCGAAGATCCAATTGCCGGTGGCTTGTTCTCGCTGATCACTTCTATCGCCAAGTCTCGCGCACCGGCCATTTCCAGCGGTGCCGCTCAAAATCCACAGGTGAAGAAATGAGCGCAAAACTGACAGGCGATTATTTTGATCATGTGACCGCTACCGGCGACCGCTGGGACTTGCTGGCTTATCGCTATTATGGAGACCAGTATAAACAGACCGTCCTGATTGAAGCCAATCGCGATCTGTTTCTTGATGCGCTGACCGTTCCGCCGCTTGTTCTGCCGCATGGCATCACGCTCAAAATCCCGGTCATTGCCGAGGAAGCCAGCAACACCGATCTATTGCCGCCATGGAAGCGAAACAATCCGGTCTATGGAGCGAAATAATGGCGACGAAACCATATTTCTCGCTGATCTATCAGGGCGTCGATATTTCGTCTGAAATGGACCCGCAGACCACGTCTGTCAGCTACACCGACAAACATCACGGTGAGATGGATGAGATCGAGGTTGAAGTTCAGGACAAGGACGGTCGCTGGAAGGGCGAATGGTGCCCTGAACCCGGCGATGTGATGAATCTGACCATCTTTGACGGCAAAGACGGCGTTTTGCCTTGCGGCGATTTTGAAATGGATGAACCGGAAGCATCGGGCAGTCGTGACGGCGATGTTATGACCATTCGCGGCCTTGCCGCACCAATCAGCAAACCGTTGCGTACCGAAAAGACCCGCGCCTTTGAAAAGCAGTCTCTGCGCGCCATTGTCAGCAAAGTGACTGGCGAAAACGGCCTGTCGCTTGAGGGCGATATTGAAAACCTGAACTTTGAGCGCGTGACCCAGCGCCGGGAACGTGACCTTGAGTTTCTAACGCGGCTGGCCGAGGACACCGGGCATTATTTCACGGTTAAGGGCAAGCGGGCGATCTTCACCTCATTCAAGTCGGTTGATGGCCGCGCTGCGGCGCTGGCGATCAGCCATACCCAGATCGGCACGATGCTTCTGGATTATCGCCTCAAATTCCAGACTGCCGAGACCTATTCCAAGGCCAGCGTCAGTTATCTGGATGCCAACAAGAAAGAACCGATCAAGTCAGAGGAAGAGGACGCCCAGGTCAAAACGGGCGACACTCTGAAAATCTCTGGTGAGCGCACGGAAAGCCCTGCCAATGCCAAGGCGCTGGCGAAATCACGCCTGCATTTCAAGAATAGGAAAAGCCGTTCCGGTTCGATCTCGCTTGTGGGCGACGTGCGGGTATTGGCGGGCGTTACGGTCGATATGACCGACTTCGGGAAATATTCTGGCAAGTACCTGATCGACACATCTACCCACCGAATGAGCCGGGACGGCTATACATCAGAAGCGGAGATTATCGATGCGCGCGGAAAATGACTTCAAGGCTAACAGTTCGAACAAGCGCGGGATCGTGGTTGACCGTGATCCGAAGAAGATGCGCGTCAAAGTCCAGTTCGTTGATGAGGACGAAACCGTTTCATTCTGGGTTGATGTGCTGGCAAAGTCATCCGGCACGACGAAAAGCTTCCTTATGCCGGATATGGATGACGAAGTTTGGTGTGCCGTCGATATGAAGGGCGAAGACGGCTGTGTCATCGGCTCCAAGTATAATGACAACGATGCGCCACCATTCAGCGGCAATGACGATGTTGGTTTGGTTTTTCCGGGTGGGGCAGTCCATCTTGATCGGGCCGCAGGTGCTCTAACCGTCACGTTCAATGGCCCGGTAAAAGTCACAGCTTCAGCAATAGTGTTTGAAAGTGCTGAACTGACCCACAATGGCAAAAATGTGGGTCATGATCACAAACACACCGGCGTTGTTCCGGGTGGTGCGCTTACGGGCGATCCCGCTTAAGCTTGGTCAATCATCGGACCGCTTCCAGACTTTCAATCGTTCAGATATATTTTTGAGAGTTTCGTGAGTTGCAACCAACTCTAGTGAGGCAGCATAAGACTTGTGAGAATTTGATAGTTCGGATTGTAGGGCTATCAGATCGCTGATCTGAGCAATTAGAATGTTAAAAAGATGTTCATTTTCCCAGTTAGTGAGGATGGCTTTTCGGCTGTTCTCCGGAAGGGAAAAACCCCTATAGAAGCCCAATATTCCGATTGTAGGGGTTAGTTCGTCTAGTCTTGTGGGGTCCGGTAAACTGCTGGCTGTCCAATTTTTTGTGGTAGACCCATCTAATTTAAAGCCGAGATCGTACCCAATGTGGTCCTTTTTGAAGGCCGTTAAAAATGCTGCTAATTGACTATCAAAAAGCAAATCGCTCTCTTTTTGTTGGCGAAGTTGTTGCTCCTTTTCCAACATTTCAGTTTGTTTTTTAAAGAGGGCAGTTGATGCCTTTGTTTCTTCGACTTGCTGGATTGAGACCTGTAACTGCGCGCGCATCACCTCTTGCGTTTCATCCAGTTCCTCACGTTGTGCCTTGAGCTCCTGTGACTGGATGAACACCGCTCCCATAAGCCAAAGGAATGCAACCGGGGCGAATGCTCCTGCTAATGTGTCTCCGAGTTCGTTGACCGAGCGGCATCCGAGGTATTGATCCCAAAATCCCTTGAACCAATTTGCCGAAATAGCAACTTTATCGCAGGTAGCGGTCTCTTTGATCAGGAGATAGACGATGCCGATATAGACAAGTGAAATGACCGATAGCACCCATATCGTCCTGCTTTTCTTGGTCTTCTTATGCGGAATTTCAACGTTTTCTGTCACGACTTGCCCCATGCCCTATGTGGTGTTATTAGTTGCCTATTGTTAGCAGATATTGCTGCTACGTGAACTGACCGGACACGATGTCCGGTCATTTTTGTATGTGCTGCCCGATAGCTTGGCGGCATGATCGACAAAGATAAAATCCGTCACCGACACTGGTCTTTAAAGGTAAGCCGCATCAACCCGGAAACGGGTGCTGCTGCCGATACCTACGGCGCTATCGTCACCGCCATTGACGATCTCAATCAGTCGATTGCCAATATCATCATGACGCCAAAGCGCTCTGTTCCGACCGAACCGGAAAAAGGCTGCGATGTGGAAGGTGCTATCGACAAACATCCCGACATCGGCATTCCGCTGCTAACCCGCGAAATCTGGGACGCGATTACGATCTGGGAGCCGCGCATTGTGGTTGAGAAGGTCGAAGTGCTTCTGGCGCAGTTTTCGCATTTCAAGACACAGGTGTTCTGGCGTCCGGTCGAAAGCGTGATTGCTGATCAATATATGACGGAGGTGCAGTATAATGCCTGATCCCGTCAAAAGGACGCTGACACAGCTTCGCGCCAATGGTGCGCCAGACTTTTTTGAGCGCGATCCATCCAAGCTTAAAGCGCTCTTCAAACAGGCTTTTGAGGAGGTTTCAGGCCGCACACTTTATCCAGCACAAACGGAAATGTTTCTGATTGAAGTCGCCAGTTACGCGCTTTCGATCCTGCATGAGGCGGCACAGACCGCAACGCTTCAGAACACTGCCGTCTTTGCCGATGGCATTCATCTTGAAAACCGTGGCTCCAACGTCTCGACCTTCAAGCTTCTTGCACAGCCTGCAACAACCGATATTCGATTTGAACTGACACAGGTTCGTCTGATCGACGTTGCGGTTCCGAAAGGCACCCGTGTGGCATCCGGTACGGCGGTTATCTTTGCTACCGATGCTGATCTGATCATTCCGGCCGGAATGACGGCTGGCGTGGTTCGCGCATCGGCGCAGACACCCGGTGCGGCCTTCAATGGCCTTGGCGTGGGCGCGGTTTCTGATCTGCTCGATCCGGTTGCCTATGTTTCCGGCGCTCGCAATGTCACCACGATCACGGGTGGCACCGATGACGAGGAACTGGAGCGTTTCCGCCTTCGCGTGGTGAATGCGCTGTTCACGATTGCCAAGACCGGCCCGCGTAATGGCTATCGCGAGCATGTCATGGCCGTTGACCCTGAAATCGTCGATGTTGCTCCCATCCGCCCGGAGCCGGGCTACATCCATATCTATCCGCTCATGAAAACAGGTGGCCCAAGTGTCGCGCTGAAGGATGCGGTGCTTGCTTATCTTGATCCAGACACGCTTCGCGCCATGGGGGATTATGTCACCGTCCATGATCCTGTCCGCGTGGGTTTCAGCTTCACCTTGACCATTCGGTCGCTGGAAGCGATTGCCGGTTTGGAAGATTTGGTGCGGGCAACGGCGGAAGCCGCCTTTTATCCGTGGTCGCAGGAGCTTGGCGCACAGGTTGCACCTTCGGTCATCGTCGCAGCCGTCAAGGCGCTTTTCGGCGTGTCCGATGTTGCAATAACGGGCTTGGCCTTCACCGATCTGCCGGAAACGCACTATGCGGGACTGGATGCGCTGACAATCGTTCTGGAGGTCCGGGCGAATGTCTGATCCGTTCATCCCGCTTGAGCTTGTCCCTCCCGGCGTCAATGACCGGCGTTCCCGAGATTTCGTTAATGCGTTAAGCGCGGTTTTGGCTGACTTCAAGCCATCGGCTTTGATGATTCAGGATGCAGCGACGGTTCCGGCATCACTCCTGCCGACCATGATTGTTGAAGCTGGTCTGTCCGAGTTCGTATCGGCCAATATGCGTGAGGACTTGCTTCGCTCACTCATCAGCCATGCGCCGGAAATCCATGCCCGCACCGGCACGGTGCGCGGTGTCAAGCTGGCGTTAGAAGCAATCGGTATTTCGGCGCGCTGGACACAATGGTGGCAGGAAGAGCCGAAGGCGCATCACAATACACACAAGATCGTGCTGTTTTTGTCAGACACAGTCATCAACGGCCATGCGCCGCTTGATCTTGCCAATCAGCGGGCGGCGGCTCGTGTCATCAATGCAACCAAGCGCTGGAGCCAAGACATTGCGATCCAGTACGGCTTGCGCGGTATCTCTAACGTCTATGCCGGTGCCGCATCGCGGCGTGGTCGCACCGTGCGCATCAACGCGCCACAGCTTGGCTCGGACGATTTCATCATTCCATCCTATGCGGGAACCGGCGCACGCGCCGTTCGTGAAATCCGCATCAACGCTTTATCCACTTCCGGGGTCTGACTATGGCGCAGAACTATTTTTCTATTGTCACCAATAAGGGCCGCAACAAGCTGGCTCTGAGTGCTGCCGGTGGTGCAGCGGTGACAATCACGCATTTTGCAATTGGTGATGGCAATGGTGCTGAGGTCAATCCGACTGCGGCCAGCACCGCACTCGTTAGAGAAGTCTGGCGAACGCCGGTCGAGAGCGTTGTGATCGATCCGCTCAACCCGTCTGCCGTGCTGGTTACATCCATAATCCCGACCACTGTTGGCGGCTGGTGGATGCGCGAGTTTGGCATTTTCGATGTGGACGGCGATATGGTCGCGGTCGCCAAGCCAGTTTCGCAATACAAGCCGACTGCCTTGGAAGGCCAGCTCGAAGATATCCGATACGAGTTCCAGATCATCATTGGTGAAACCGCCAATGTTACGATGCTGGTCGATCCTTCTGTCTTGCTGGCGAGCCGTGCATGGGTTGAAAGCCGCAAAGTGCCGGTCGCGCAGCTTTCCCTAACGCCGTGGGTGCCGGTCAAGTCCATGACGGTCACTGCGCCGCCTGCCAATCCGGCAGCTTGGGACACTTATATCATTCCTGCGGGTGCTACCGGCGCATGGACCGGACATGCAAAGAAACTGGCCGAGTGGAACGGGCAGGCATGGAATATCACAGTTCCGAAAGACGGCCACGGCATCGGATTGCCGGATGGACGTGTGTTCATCCGCATTGGTGGTGTTTATGTTGAATGGCTTGCCAGCCGTGATTGGGTCAGCTCCCGCAAGACACCTATCGGGCAGCTCAATAGTCTGCCTTGGCTTCCAGTCAAGAGCATTACGCTCACGGCTCCGCCAGAAAATCCCGCTGAAGGTGATCTCTATATTGTCGCTGCTGGTGCAACGGGTGCATGGGTTGGAAAGAACGGTCAGGTAGCAGAATGGTCTGCGGGGGCTTGGACCTTTGCGTTTCCCGCAGACGGTCACGGTGTAAGTTTGCCGGATGGCCGCGTTTTTGAGCGCGTAAACGGTTCATATGTCGAAAAGGTCGCTTTAGACGTTCAGTCTGGCAAGTGGAACTATACAGAAGCTGCTGGGTCAGCAAATGCTATAACGATTAATCTTAATCCAGTTCTTCCGTCCTATTCAGCCGGTCTATCTGTTGCAGTGAAAATCACTTCGACAAACACGGCTGGTGCGACACTCAAGATTGGCTCGCTTGCTGCGCTTCCTATCGTTCATGATGACGGAAGTGCATTGAGTGCCGGTGATTTACTTGCTGGTACTATCGCCACTCTTGTCTGTGATGGAACGCGATTCATTTTCGCTAATGCACAGCGTGGTCGCCTGATTGGTGTGCAAAAATTCGCTGGGATCGGCGCGTGGACATACACACCAACACCGGGAACGCAATCTGTTGTCGTTGAAGTGCAAGGCGGCGGTGGCGCTGGCGGCGGCACAAGGGAAACCGGCGCGGGAAATGTATCAGTCGGGTCGGGCGGAGCATCTGGGGGCTACGCTCGCAGCCGAATTACCAGCGGCTTTGCTGGCGTCACGGTGACCGTCGGTGCGGGAGGTAGTCCGGTCAACGGCGGCAATGGCGGAAATGGCGGTGCCTCCTCCTTTGGCAGCTTGCTTTCGGCCAGTGGCGGTGGCGGCGGTGCGACTGCTGGCCCAACGGGTGCGCCTTGGCTTACGGGCGGAGGATGGCCGGGCAATGGAACCGGCGGCAACATCGAAAATTCTCCCGGCGCTCCCGGTGGTGTGTCTTTGTCGCTAACGACAGGAGCCGCAAACTTTGGCGCTCCCGGAGCTTCATCTCGTTTTAGTGGCGGCGGTTCACCTCGTTCTGGCGGCGGTGCCGGTGTTGATGCCACAGGTTTTGGTGGAGGTGGTGGCGGAACGGCAAGTGGACAAAACTGGGCGGCTCTTCCGGGCGGCGCTGGGGCAGCAGGGATAGTGATCATCTTGGAGTATGCATAATGTGGGCCAGTATTGTTGAAAATGTTGTCATTGAACTCACCGACATCGATCCCAAAGGCCGTTTTCATGAATCTTTCGTTTGGGTGAAATGCCCCAACAACGTCCGTCAGGGCTGGCAATATGACGGCAAGAATTTCAATGCTCCGGCTGGTGAAGCCGTGCCGTCCCTTGCTTCCGTCAAGGAAGCTTTGAAGGTGTCGGTTGATGCTGCCGCTGAAATTGAACGCCTGCAATACATCACGCCCGGGACTGGTCAGGCGATGACCTATCAGCAGAAGGTGGCTGAGGCGCAGGCACTCAAGGCTGCAAGCAATCCGCAAGCATCAGACTATCCAATCCTGTCATCGGAAGTTGGCATTACAGCGGAAACGCTTGGCGAGGTTGCCGACATTGTACTCGCTGCTTTTGCACAGTGGCAGCAAATCGGCGCAATGATCGAGAGCATCCGTCTCGGTGCCAAGCGCGACATCGATGCGGCGGAAGATGAAGTCGCAGCCCGCGCCATTGTTGATGCCATCATCTGGCCGTCCGCACAGGTGCAGGCATGAAAGGCTCAATGTCCACTTAAGACTTGTTTGAACAAGCCTTTCACATGCTGTATCGCTTCAGTTGATCATAGGAGTGAAAAATGAAGCCAAAAGTGAACACCTTAATCGTGGACCTTGATAACACGCTTTATGACTGGTTTCACATTTGGCAATCGTCTTTTTTACCCGTTTACGAAGGGCTACGTGACCGGATCAGCGTTGATTCAGCTGAATTGGAAAAGAGCATTCGCGAGATACATAGAAGCCGCCGAACTTCGGAATATACGTTTCTGGTAGATGAACTGAAGCTGGATACGCCCGATGGAAGCAGTTTGAGGGATTTTCTTGCGCAAGAAATCCAATTATCGAAGATTGAAAGGGACCGGTCCCTTCGTCTTTATCCGACAGTTCTCAAAACCTTATGGCAAATTAAGAACCGCGGTGCGCGCATCATCGCCTACACAGAATCATTGTCATTCTATAGCGGCTACAGGCTGAAGAAACTCGGCTTAGACGGCGTGATTGATTATCTCTATTGCCCCAAAGATCACGACCTACCAGCTGGTGTAGGCGTTTCACAAATTCGCAGCCTGCCAGATGAGTTTTACGAACTCCAAATTACGGAAATTCGTCACACCGCACCGAATGAGCTAAAGCCAAACGCAAGGCTGTTGCGGGAGATTATAACCGATCTCAAGGCCAAGCCAGATGAGTGCGTGTACGTTGGCGACAGTCTCTTTAAAGATGTGGCAATGGCCCAAGATGCGGGGGTCCATGATGTATTTGCCGAATATGGTGTTTCGCAATCCCATTCAGGTTACGAACTCTTGCGCAAAGTTTCTCATTGGACTGACGAGGATATTGAAAGAGAAAAACGGACGACTTCGCGGACTGTTGTGCCGTCAACGTCAATCGACTTTTTTGGCGAGATATTGCAAAAATTTGACTTTGTTAGCCCTGAGGCCAGTGTGGCAGAATTAAACGCAACACAGATGATCGACATATGGAAAAAGTCGGTTGATGTTCAGCAGCACTTTAATCAGATCGAAATGCAGATTCGCAATTTTGCTCTGACCGTTACAGGTGCAATGATGGCAGCTGCTGGAATTACCTTTCGTGATGGCCTTGCGGTTCAGGTGTTCGGTTTAGATGTTAGTTTATCAGTTGCAATTGCGATCATTGCGCTAACTATCTGGGCAGGGTTTTGGTTTATGGACCGCCATTGGTATCATCGACTGCTGAAGGGGGCCGTCGATCATGCAACGAAGATCGAGACTAAATTTGGAAAGAGTATCCCGGAAATAGCTTTAGGCTCTTCAATCAGCGCTAGCAGCCCGGTGAAGGTGCTTTGCTGGGAACTGAAATCGAACGGCAAAATTAATCTGTTTTACGGTATAGGCGGCGTCATCATTTTGCTGTTTTGTGCGTTCGCGTGGTTTGCATCACCAGTACCGGCAACTTCGAAGCAAGTCGTAAACGAAGTTGTTCCGAACGCATCAAGTTCGGTTCAAGAACCTAAGATCAACGATTGAGAAAAACATTGTTCGGCGTTAGCAATTTTATCTTTTTGTCCAGAAGCTAACGCCCGTCTGTCCAGAAGCTGCCGCCGCGCCACATACAGCGCGCGATATTCCGGCACGCACGACAATTGGCAGCGGATTAACTGGCTTTGCGCGTCTGCGCGTGCCTTCTGGGCCAGTGAGACCGGGCAATTATGATTTTGCATTCCATGCCTATTTTGCCGGCATTGGAGCGAATGGCTTTTTTCTTGGAACTCCGAAAATTGCAGATGTTTTGGAACCGAAGGGGCTTAAGGCGACGATTGCAACAGAAATTGCCAGATTGCGTGTCCATGTTTCCGAGAGGATTGCGGAGGTGCTTTCAGGGGAAGATGGCAGTGTTGCTGCCGCACTGATCGCAGGCGAGCGGGCAGGGATCAGTGATGAAACCAACAATGATCTGCGCAAGGCGGGGCTTGCGCATATTCTGTCAATTTCTGGTCTGCATATGGTGCTGGCAGCCGGTGTGGTCATGATGTCTCTTCGTGCATTATTCGCGCTTTTTCCCGCATTCAGCGCACGTTATGCTGTCAAGAAATATGCTGCATTTCTCTCGCTTTTGAGTTGCACTTTTTATCTCGCTATGTCGGGCGCAGATGTTGCGGCACAGCGCAGCTACTTGATGATTGTTGTCATGCTTTGTGCGCTGTTGGCTGATCGTGCGGCGATCAGTATGCGAAATCTGGCTATTGCGGCCGTGGCGATGATTGCCATTTCTCCGCATGAAATTCTGGGGCCGAGCTTTCAGATGTCGTTTTCGGCGACTGCGGGGCTGATTGCTGCATTTGCCTGGTGGAGCGACCGAAAAATGCGCAAGCAATCGGCAGGTAATAATCTGCGCTCATCACCCCGTGGAACGATGAAAAAAATACTTTTTCCGACATTTGCGACGGGGGCGACATCCATTGTTGCCGGTGTAGCGAGCGGTATATTTGCGGCCTATCATTTTAACAACACGGCGCCCTTTGGACTTGTTGGAAACGTGCTGGCGCTGCCAGTCATTTCAATACTTGTGATGCCGTTTGCAGTGTTAAGCTTGATATTGATGCCGTTGCAACTTGATTGGCTGCCATTGCAGGTCATGGGATTTGGCATCTTGCTGGTGAGATATATTGCGAGCTTTGTGGCCAGCTTTTCACCCGATGGTAATCCGGGTGTCATGCCGGTGATGACGCTGATCCTGTGGACTGTCGCGCTTGTCATATCCGTCACATTCACCACAAGATTGCGATTGTTGGCATTGCCTTTCGTTATGGCAGGTCTTGTGGTGTTTATGCGCTCGCCCATGCCCGATATCCTCATTAGCGAGGACGCGAAATTCGTGGCGGTACGATTGCGCGATGGGAGTTTCGCAGTCAATCGCAGCAGACCTCCGCAATTTACGGCGCAGAACTGGCAGACGGCCTATCTGATTGATGATTTTATCCCACCGCAGAGTGCGATGAAACGAAGTGCTGGCGCGCGCGAGGATGGCTTTATCTGTGAGGATGGGCTTTGCACCCTGTCACTTCGGGACGGGCGCATATTTGCCTATACCGCTCAGGAAGAGATGCACGAGATTGCCTGTAATGTCGGTGACGTTGTGGTTCTGGCGATTGCAGGCAAAGAGTTAAGCTGCACGCGTTCGTCTACGCTGGTGATTGGCCGACAGGAACTGGCCTTGAAAGGAACGCTCGAAATAAGGCTGGGAGAGGAAATGCAGCGCCATCAGGCGGTTTCTCCTGATCCAGCGGTCCGCGACGATCATCAGATTTATCGCTTTAGCGTTGCGGAGCAGCGCAAGGATGCAGCCTATGCCGATTATTTAAATTTTTCAGTCGGTGCGCCAACGCGCCCCTGGCAGCTTCATCGTCTCTATTCGCGTGCCGCACGCGGTCAGCCTGAGCGCGAATATAAGAAGAGAGCGAAAGGGTTTACTATCGGGGTGGAAACAGAAGAAACGCTCTAAAGGACTCTATTAAAAGCATGCTCCCATCGATCCTTGTTTTGATCCGACAGGACTTATGCCTTCCGTCTATGCAGAGAATTTCCCGTTTTGATTGAATTATGGGAAATGCTCTATCTGTTTGTTTTTACGCATTTTGCCAGCAATAATCGATAGAAAAGAGGCTGTCGGCCTCTCCTTTCCCGAACGATTTTTAGTACCGTCGTATCAGACCGATCAGCTTGCCCTGTACGCGGACCCGGTCAGGTCCGAAAATGCGTGTTTCATAAGCCGGGTTGGCGGCTTCCAGCGCAATCGATGCGCCCTTACGGCGGAACCGCTTCAGTGTCGCTTCTTCATCATCGACGAGAGCCACGATGATTTCGCCCGGGCTGGCGGTATCGCCACGCTTGATGATGACCGTATCACCATCAAAAATACCGGCTTCAATCATCGAATCGCCTTTGACCTCGAGCGCGTAATGCTCACCTGCACCAAGCATTTCGGGTGGAAGGCTGATGGAATGTGTCTGATTTTGAATGGCCGAAATTGGTACACCGGCTGCGATGCGGCCCATCATGGGAATGGAGACCATCGCCGATGCATCACTATTGGCTGAAACCGGGACGGTGCGCGCTGCTGAAGGCGCAGGAGGAGCTTTGCCGAGGCTGCCCTCAATAACGCTGGGCGCGAATTTCTTCTGCGCGTTCAGACCGGGGGCTATCGAATCGGGCAGGCGCAACACTTCAAGCGCGCGGGCACGGTTTGGCAGCCTGCGAATGAAGCCACGTTCTTCAAGGGCGGTAATCAGCCGATGAATGCCCGATTTGGATGCCAGATCGAGCGCCTCTTTCATCTCATCGAAAGAGGGGGGAATGCCTGTTTCTTTCATACGTTCATGAATGAACAGCAGGAGCTCGTGCTGTTTACGGGTCAACATGCGCATACCCTCCGGACCAGAATCAAATAAAAACATAACCAGAACAAACACTATATGTTCCAGTCTTGTTCCGCAATGGTTTTAAAATTATTAATATGGGCCGACCCTATTGGATTTTACTATAGCATCATTATCGTGCAAGCATCACCCGCTGCGGCCGCGGGTGCATTTTCTTCTCTGATCAAAAGGGCATCGGAAGCCACCAGCGCTGACAGCATTGAGGAATCCTGAAGTGGATACGGCGTCGCGGTGAGTGTGCCATCCGCCGCCTGTTCAACCGTTGCGCGGACATAATCACGACGATGATCGTTCGCATTCATTGGCTTGCCAAGACGTGCCGGGCGGAAATCCGCGGTCAAATGACGCCCTGATAGTTTCGCGATCAGCGGACGCAGAAATACCAAACTGCAAACGAGGCTTGAAACCGGGTTGCCCGGCAGACCGATGACGTGAACGGTTTTGCCGGATACAGTTTTGTGTCCATACATCAGTGGCTTGCCGGGACGCATGGCGATTTTCCAGAAGTCGAGATCGACACCACAATTTTTCAACGCGCTGTGCACAAAATCGCGATCACCAACCGATGCGCCGCCGATGGTCACGAGAATGTCGACACCATCATCGAGAACCTGACTGATTGCGGATTCGATCTTTGCGGGGTCGTCGCTGATAATGCCCATATCTTCAGGTTTTCTACCTGTACGACGCACGATTTCAGCAACGCCAATGCTGTTGGAGGCGACGATCTGGTCGGCACCGGGAATCGCGCCCGGAGGAACGAGTTCATCCCCTGTGGCCAGAATGGCAATGCGCGGCTGCTTGAAAACAGAAATCATGGCATTGCCGCTGGCAGCGGTAAGCGAAAGGGCCGGGGCATCAAGTTCTCGCCCACTTGGCAGAATAGTGTCACCAGGCGCAAAATCGAGGCCCGCATGACGGATGTGACGGCCTTTGGCCAATCCCTGACGGATTGTGAGCTTGCCGCCGGATCGTTCCGTGTCTTCCTGAATAACGATACTATCAGCGCCTACCGGCATCGGCGCGCCGGTGAAGATGCGGACCGCTTCGCCTTGTTTCAGTTGGCCTTCGAAGCGTTTTCCGGCGGCTGATTCGCCGATGATACTGAATTCAAGAGGATAGTTGATGTTTTGTGGGGCCATCAATGCATAGCCATCCATGGCCGAGCAATCGAAGGGCGGCTGTTTCAGCTTGGCTTGAACAGGTTCTGCAACAACACGTCCGCCTGCTTCAGAAAGAGAGAGCGTCTCTGTGCCATGCGGCTCTGCATTATTGAGAATACGTACAAGGGCCTCATCGATTGGAAGCAGGGACATGCGTTTTCCTCTCGTCAGAAAAATCAGGCTTTCCAGTCACCTGACTTGCCACCGCTCTTTGCCGAAACGCGAATGTTGGTAATTTCCATGTGGCGATCAACGGCCTTCGCCATATCATAGATGGTCAGGCAAGTGACTGATACGGCAGTCAGCGCTTCCATCTCGACGCCGGTTCGGCCTTTTAGTTTCGCAGTCGCAGAGATGCGAAGGCCGGGAAGTGACAGATCCGGTTCAATGTCTACTGACACCTTTGTCAGCATCAATGGGTGGCAAAGTGGAATGAGATCAGCGGTCTTCTTCGCGGCCATAATGCCTGCAAGACGGGCAGTGCCGATAACGTCGCCTTTTGCGGCATTGTCTTCCAGAATAAGCGCCAGAGTTTCCGGCTTCATTCTCACCGCACCTTCGGCGGTGGCCACGCGTTCAGTTTCAGCCTTGTCGCCGACATCGACCATATGGGCGGCGCCTGTCTGGTCGATATGGGTGAGCTTGGCAGACATGGTTCACACCCTACCGGTCAGAAGTTCACGGGTGGCTGATGCCACATCTTCTTTACGCATCAGGCTTTCGCCGATCAGGAATGTGCCGATATTCGATTTTTCGAGACGCAGGCAGTCGTCATGGGTGAAGATGCCGCTTTCGCCCACCAGAAGGCGGTCCGAAGGCACCATCTTTGCGAGGCGTTCGGAGACTGCGAGATCGACTTCAAATGTGCGCAGATTGCGATTGTTTACGCCAACGAGGCGCGATGAAAGTTTCAGCGCACGTTCCATTTCTTCCTCGTCATGCACTTCAATCAGTGCATCCATGCCGAGGTCAAAAGCAGTTTCTTCCAGCGCTTTTGCAAGGTCATCATCGACGCTTGCCATAATGATAAGAATGCAATCTGCGCCCCAGCTGCGCGCCTCATAGACCTGATAGGTATCGAAGAGGAAATCTTTGCGCAGGGCGGGCAGCGAGCATGCATTGCGCGCTGCAATCAGAAATTCAGGCGCGCCCTGAAAAGAGGGCGTATCTGTGAGAACAGAAAGGCAGGCAGCACCACCATCTTCATAAGCTTTTGCCAATACCGGTGGGTCAAAATCCGGACGGATAAGGCCTTTTGACGGGCTTGCCTTCTTGATTTCGGCAATGAGTGCGAATTGGTCGGCAGCGCGCTTGGATTCCAGTGCTCTTAGAAAGCCGCGCGTTGCGGGCTGATCTTTGGCCTGTGCCGTTACTTCTTGGAGCGGAAGGCGAGCCTTGGCAGCAGCGATTTCTTCGCGCTTATAGGCTTCGATTTTCCGCAGAATGTCAGTGGACATGTTTTTTCTTCTCCGTCAAAGCGGCTTGTCATGAGACACAGCGATAACTTTTTGCAGCACTTCAAGCGCTGAACCGCTGTCGATTGATTGCGCGGCGAGGGTGATGCCTTCCATGAGGTCGTTTGCTTTGCCTGCAATCACCAGTGCTGCGGCAGAATTCAACAGCACGATGTCACGATAAGCATTTTTCGCGCACTCAAGTACGTCAAGCAGGGCTTTGGCATTCACTTCGGCATCGCCCCCTTTAAGCTCGGACATGTCCACGCGACGCAGGCCGACTTCTTCAGGAGTGATCTCAAAAGTGCGAATGTTTCCGTTTTCGAGTGCCGCGATCTTTGTTGTGCCAGCCGTGGTCATTTCATCAAGGCCATCGCCATAGACAACCCATGCCGTTTCAGAGCCAAGCTCTTTAAGCACTTCTGCCAGCGGTTCGACCCATTCAGCGGAAAAGACGCCAACCAGTTGCCGCTTAACGCTTGCCGGGTTTGAAAGTGGTCCAAGCAGATTGAAAATTGTTCTCGTGCCGAGTTCGACACGTGACGGTCCGACATGACGCATTGCTGAATGATGCATCGGTGCAAACATGAAGCCGAGACCAGCTTCATCAATGCTGCGCGCAATGGTATTGGCATCAGCTTCGATATTCACGCCCAAAGCAGCCAAAGCATCGGCTGCACCAGAGCGGGATGAGAGGGCGCGGTTGCCATGTTTTGCAACCGGAACACCTGCGCCCGCTACAACAAAAGCGGAGCAGCTGGAGACATTATAAGAACCAGACTGGTCACCGCCGGTGCCAACGATGTCAACCGCGTCAGCAGAAGCGCTTACCGGCAGCATACGTGAGCGCATGGATGAAACAGCACCTGCAATTTCAGGTACGGTTTCGCCACGCACACGCAACGCCATCAGGAAACCACCAATCTGCGACGGTGTCGCCTGACCGGACATCATGATGTCAAAGGCTGCCTTGGAATCCTCAAACGACAGTGGGGTGCCTAAGGCAGCCTTGGCGATATAGGGTTTTAAGTCAGCCATGATTTATGTCCGTTGCCTATCAGAGTGCCAGAAGATCAGAATGCCAGCGCGCGGTTGATCGCTGCTTGATTGATCTTCACTGGGTATTGCTTCTGCAATTCACCAACCAGTTGCTCAAGAACATCGTCGGTCAGTGCGTTTGCCAGATATTGCTGTTGTTGCGCAGGAATTGCTTCCGGGCCTGCTGCGGTTGGTTCGGTGACTTCGATAACCTTGAAAAGGATTTGTCCGTCGTTTGAAACCGCGCCAGCGGTGCCCGTGTGGTTAAGTGGTCCACGGAAGACCTGAGCGGTTGCAGCCGAACCAAAATCCGCATCGTTCGTATTGCGGGTAATGCCGCGCTTGGTCTGCTTTTCAAGCCCAAGCTCTGCTGCAATCGCATCGAGAGTTTCTCCACCATCAAGGCGCTTCTTCAGCTCTGCCATGCGGTCGTTAAGGCGCTTTACAGCTTCTTCGCCTTTCCATTCAGCGATAACCTTGTCTTTGACTTCATCAAGGGTGCGATCACGGGCAGGGGTGATGCCATCGACCTGATACCAGAGGTAACCCGTGTTTCCCAATGTCAGCGCATCATTATCAAAGCCCTGATCCGCCTGAAACGCCGCTGAAATAAGGGCTTGCGAATTTGGCAGATCAACGCTTTTGCCGGTCGGATCGTTGCCTTCTGCATCAACCGCGTCAACCGTTACAGATTTGAGATTGAGTGCTTTGGCAACGTCAGCCATGCTGCCGCCTTCCGAACGCTGCTGCTCATAAGCATCATGAATGCCGTTGATGCTGCTGATTGCGATATTGGTCGCAACTGTATCGCGAATTTCTTTTTCGACGTCTGACAGCGCCTTTACATTTGCCGGATTAACCTTCGTAACGCGCAGAATAACAGGACCAAATGCGCCCTTGACCACATCAGTTACGCCACCTTCCGGCAACGCAAAAGCCGCATCTGCGATAACCGCATCAGGAAGTGCCGTTTTCTCGAAAGTTCCCAAAACCAGATCAGCTTCGCTCTTTCCCTGTTCCTTGCCGATATCGACAAAGCTGGTACCGGCAGCGATTTTTTCATGCGCTGCTTTCGCCGCAGCTTCATCGGCAAAATTCAGCTGTTCGATGGTGCGGGTCTCATTGGTGCTGAAGCGGCTTTTGTTCTTCTCATAATATTCTTTGATTTCATCCTGCGTGACGGCGGATGCATCAGCAATATCGGAAGGTTCAAGCTTCACATAGGTGATCTTGCGGTATTCCGGTGCCTTATATTCAGCCTTGTGCTCATCAAAATATGCTTTGACGGCTTCGTCTGACGGTGCAGGAATGGCGTCAGCTTTCTCAGCCGGAACAGTAATATAATCAGCACTGCGGCTCTCGCCCTGATACAGCGCCAGTGCCTTCAGCATGGTGTTTGGCATTTTCAGGCCATCTGTTGATGCTTCAACGATCTGCTGGCGGCGCGCAACCTTTGCGCGGTTATCAAGATAATCCTGCGGGCGGATGTTGGACTGGCGCAGCACAGCATCAAACTGCGCACGGCTGAAATTTCCACTTGCATCTTTAAAGGAAGGATCTTCAGCGGTGAGGCGTGCGATACCGTCCTTGGAGAGGCCAAGCTGCATGTTACGGGCCTGCTCGTCGAGCACGACGCCGGCTGCAAGCTGCGCCAGAACCTGCTGGTCCACGCCAAGCTGCTGAGCTTGTTCCCGGGTCAGACGCTGACGGAACTGTTGCGAGAGCCGCATGAGTTGCTGCTCGTAAGCAAAGCGATAGTCGGACGTGCTTACAGAAGAGTCGCCTGCGCTGATCGCTTCATCAACCTGAAGCTCGCCATTGAACGCATCTGCAATACCCCAGACTGCAAAGCTTAAAACGAGCAAACCGAGAAGAAGCTTAGCAACCCATGATCTGGCGGCATCACGCATACTGTCGAGCATTGGAAACCCTTTAAGAACAAAATAAAGCCTGGCGAAAGATAAAAAGCCGTCACAGGGGATAACCTCAAGCCAGCCCCAGATGCAAGTTCTGATTAGGTTTTGAGCACTAAGAACATTGCAATGAACGACGAATACGCTTAGTCAGTGGCAAAAATTTGCGCTGCTGTAAGGCTATTGAGCAGTTCAACGTCATTAAAGGCGAGGAGAATGACATGACTCCGGGAATCCGCCCGCTGGTTGCTGGCAATTGGAAAATGAACGGTACGGGAGAATCTCTGACAGAACTCCGCGCAATTGCGGCCGGTTTGAGTTCAGATCTTGGCCGTAAGCTTGATGCTGTCATTTGTGTTCCTGCGACATTGTTGTCGCGCGCTGCTGACACGTTGGAAGGCGAAACGGTTGCACTGGGCGGACAGGATTGCCATCAGAAAACCTCCGGTGCGCATACAGGGGATGTTTCGGCGCTGATGTTGAAAGAAGCGGGCGCAAGTCATGTTATCCTTGGTCACTCCGAGCGTCGGACTGATCACCGTGAAGCGAATGAACTGGTTCGCAGCAAAGCAGAAGCCGCATGGAGTGCGGGGCTCGTCGCTATTGTCTGTGTCGGTGAAACGGCAGATCAGCGCAAAGCAGATCAAACCCTTGAAGTGATTGGCAGCCAGTTGGCAGTTTCACTCCCCGATGGTGTTCATGCTGAAAACACGATCATTGCTTATGAGCCAGTATGGGCGATCGGTACAGGACACACGCCAACCGTGCAGGATGTCCGCACAGCACACGCATTTATGCGCGAAAAGCTCATTGAACGTTTTGGTGCGAATGGCGCACATTTGCGTTTGCTTTATGGTGGTTCGGTCAAGCCGGGCAATGCGCCGGAATTGCTGGGCGTCGCTGATGTGGATGGCGCGCTTGTCGGTGGTGCGAGCTTGAAAGCTTCGGACTTCCTAGCCATATGCGAAGCCTATCGTAATTTGTAAGGCGTGCAACACAATCTATTGAGGATGTAGGGCTTGGATTATCACGCAATAGCGTGTAAAGAGCCGCTCTATCTATTTGTATCACAGCGCTGCGGGGTTGTTTCCCGTGGCTGCATTAGTTCAGAGATATAAAGACCTAACCTATGCAGACCATTGTCATTGTCATTCATCTGTTGATCGTTCTGGCGCTTGTTGGCGTTGTGCTCATCCAGCGTTCCGAAGGCGGTGGCCTTGGCATCGGCGGTGGTTCGGGCTTTATGACAGCGCGCGGCGCGGCCAATGCCCTGACCCGCACAACCGCTATTCTGGCGATTGGCTTTTTTGCGACTTCCCTCGCTCTGGGCATTATGGCTCGTTACGGTGAGCGTCCGACTGATATTCTTGATCGTATTCCTGCAACGGGAACGCAGACTCAGCCCGCAGGCGGAACGAATACAGGCGGCGGCATTCTGAATCAGCTTGGCGGCGAATCTTCGCAGACCAATGAGACACAAACGCCTGCGCCTGCGCAGCCTGAAACCACACAGCCACAGGCTCCACAGGTTCCAAATTCGCAGTAAGCGGTTTGAAATATAAAAATTTGAAAGCCGGTCCGTCAGGGCCGGCTTTTTTTATTGGATAAGATGCGCGCAGTTAGAATGCACATTCCGAAAGTGTTGCAAGCAGGCAATAGAGTGCTCTGAATCGTGATGAACTCACGATGCTGTTAATTGAGTAGTGACGCTCTTTACAGTATGCAGGGCTAAAGCCTGGGCGCGATAGTGCGGCAGGCACTCTCCGCATTGCTTGGGTTTTCGGGAACAGATCATGTCTTCACGTTTTATTTTAATGGCGGGCATTGCAAGCCTTTGCATTGGATTTGCCACTCCGGGCTTTGCAGCTGGTGCTGCCGGCGCTGAAGCCGAGCTTGATGCTGCTGCGGCAGGCAATGTTCAGCAGGTTGCAATGGCCAGCGATACCAAAGCAAAGCCTGCAAAGAATAAAAAGAAAAGCGCTTCGAATGCTGGTGCTGCCAAGAAGGTAGGGCTGAATCGCTATAATGTTGATCCGCGTTATAAGGCGCAGACCGTATCATTCTCCGGTTATGAGCCGGGTACGATCGTTATCGACCCTTCGAAGTATTTTCTTTATCTCGTCGAGAGCTCAGGCACTGCGCGCCGCTATGGCATTGCTGTGGGTAAAGTCGGTCTTGAGTTTAAGGGAACCGCAACTGTTAACGCCAAGCGCGAATGGCCACGCTGGATTCCCACCAAGGAAATGATCGAGCGTAATCCTTCGCAATATGGCCGTTACAAGAATGGCATGGATGGTGGTCCGGGCAATCCGCTTGGTTCGCGCGCGATGTACCTGTTTCAGGGTAACAAGGATACCTATATCCGTATCCACGGCACAACGCAGCCATGGACCATCGGTAGCCCGGCTTCAAACGGTTGCTTCCGCATGACCAATGAAGATGTCATGGATCTTTATGATCGAGTCGGGATGGGCGCAAAAGTCGTCGTTCTCTGATATCGGTTTAAAATACCCGAAAGGCCGGGAATTTCCCGGCCTTTTTTCGTGCGCGTGTAACATTGAATGCTACATCGTGTGAGAAGAATTGAGCTTGGTGAAAGCATCCGGTTTTCCCATATGGGAGGCCGATCGGATGTGATTTTGATGGAAAAAGCGCTGGTCGCACTTTTTTTAGTGGCGGAATCAGCAAGAAGGGTCTAACGACATAAGCCCATGGCGCGATATGTATTCATCACAGGCGGCGTGGTTTCTTCCCTCGGAAAAGGCATTGCCGCAGCAGCATTGGCTGCACTCCTTCAGGCACGTGGTTACCGCGTGCGTATCCGTAAACTCGACCCTTATCTGAACGTCGATCCCGGCACGATGTCGCCTTACCAGCATGGTGAGGTGTTTGTGACTGACGATGGTGCGGAAACAGATCTTGATCTGGGTCATTACGAGCGGTTTACCGGTCGTCCCGCCAATCAGCGGGATAACATTACCACCGGTCGCATTTACCGCAATATCATCGAAAAGGAACGCCGCGGCGATTATCTCGGTGCGACGGTTCAGGTCATTCCTCACGTCACGGATGAAATCAAAAACTTCATTCTCGAAGGCAATGACGATTATGATTTCGTGCTGTGCGAAATCGGCGGCACGGTTGGCGATATTGAAGCCATGCCGTTCCTTGAAGCCATTCGTCAGCTTGGCAACGAACTGCCGCGTGGCAGCGCGGTCTATATCCACCTGACCTTGATGCCGTATATTCCAGCGGCAGGTGAACTCAAGACCAAGCCGACGCAGCATTCGGTCAAGGAACTGCGTTCGATCGGTATTGCGCCGGATATTCTTCTGGTGCGTGCGGATCGTGAGATTCCGGCTTCTGAACGCCGCAAGCTGTCGCTGTTCTGTAATGTGCGTGAAAGCGCGGTTATTCAGGCGCTCGACGTCTCGACCATTTATGATGTGCCGATTGCTTATCATAAGGAAGGTCTCGACAATGAAGTGCTGGCGGCATTCGGCATCGAACCGGCTCCTAAGCCACGTATGGAACGCTGGGAAGAAATTTCCCATCTTCTGCACAATCCTGAAGGCGAAGTGACTATTGCCGTGGTCGGCAAATATACCGAACTCAAGGATGCTTATAAGTCGCTGATCGAAGCGCTTCAGCATGGCGGCATTGCCAATAAGGTGAAGGTCAATCTCGACTGGATCGAAGCGGAAGTCTTTGAAAGCGAAGACCCATCGCCGTACCTTGAAAAAGTCCACGGCATTCTGGTGCCGGGTGGCTTTGGTGAGCGTGGTGCGGAAGGCAAGATCCTTGCTGCCAAATTTGCACGCGAGCACAAGGTCCCTTATTTTGGTATTTGCTTCGGTATGCAGATGGCATGTCTCGAAGCTGCGCGTAACCTTGCAGGAATCGAAGATGCGTCTTCGACTGAGTTTGGCCCGACCAAGGAACCTGTTGTTGGTCTGATGACTGAGTGGCTCAAGGGCAATATGCTTGAAAAGCGCACGAAGTCTGGTGATCTTGGCGGCACGATGCGTCTTGGCGCATATGATTCCACACTCAAGGCTGGAACGCGTATTGCCGAAATCTACGGTACAACCGAAATTTCCGAACGTCATCGTCACCGCTATGAAGTGAATGTTGACTATAAGGACCGTCTGGAAGCAAGCGGTCTGGTCTTCTCAGGCATGTCGCCAGATGGTGTTCTCCCGGAAACGGTTGAATATGCGGATCATCCTTGGTTCATCGGCGTTCAGTACCATCCGGAACTGAAGTCACGTCCGTTTGAGCCGCATCCACTCTTTTCCTCTTTCATCGCAGCCGCGATGGAACAGGGAAGACTGGTTTAAAGCTTTTGCGCCCCTTCGGGGGCGCATTTCATTTGTGCGTCTTGTTTTTGTAAGATTTGCACGCCAGATAAGTGCCTTTCAGGCATCTGTAATTGAAGGTTCCAAATCATGATGACCGCTAATCCTACTGTCAAAATCGGCAATGTTACGTTCTCCAACACTGCGCCACTCGCTTTGATAGCCGGGCCTTGCCAGATGGAAAGTCGTGAACATGCCTTCGATATGGCCGGACGTTTGGTGGAGATTACCCAAAAGCTCGGCATGGGGCTCGTTTATAAGTCGAGCTTCGATAAAGCGAACCGCACGTCGCTCAGCGCGCAGCGCGGTATTGGTCTGGAAAAGGCGCTCGAAGTTTTTGCCGATCTCAAGAAAGAGTTCTGTTTTCCCGTTTTGACTGACATCCACACCGAAGAGCAATGCGCGACTGTTGCTGAAGTTGTCGATGTTCTACAGATTCCAGCGTTCCTCTGTCGCCAGACTGATCTTCTGGTTGCGGCTGCCAAGACGGGCCGCGTGATCAATGTGAAAAAGGGCCAGTTTCTGGCGCCCTGGGACATGAAGAACGTGCTCGCCAAGATCACCGAGAATGGCAATCCGAATGTGATGGCGACCGAACGCGGCGTATCTTTTGGCTATAATACGCTTGTTTCCGACATGCGCGCGCTGCCGATCATGGCTGGCTTTGGTTCACCAGTGATTTTTGACGCGACTCATTCGGTACAGCAGCCGGGTGGGCAGGGCGGCTCTTCCGGCGGTCAGCGCGAGTTTGTTCAAACACTTGCAAGTGCTGCGGTTGCAGTGGGTGTCGCGGGTGTCTTCATTGAGACACACGAGGACCCGGATCATGCGCCTTCAGACGGTCCAAATATGGTGCCGATCGATAAAATGTCCGCACTTCTCGAAAAGCTCATGGCTTTCGACAGAATTGCTAAATCGATTTAAAAATTCATCAGGAATTCACAGGCGGGGGATTTTCCTCCGCCTTTTAATTCTGTAATGAAGTCTCACATCGAATTTCTTCAATGTGCCTCGAACGAAACGAGGCTATCTACAGGGAAGGACTTGCCCCTATGACTGCAATCATCGACATCGTTGGTCGCGAAATCCTCGACAGCCGTGGTAACCCGACCGTCGAAGTAGACGTCGTACTCGAAGATGGTGCTTTTGGCCGCGCAGCGGTGCCATCAGGCGCATCGACAGGCGCACACGAAGCCGTTGAACTGCGTGACGGTGGCAGCCGTTATCTTGGCAAGGGTGTCGAAAAGGCTGTTGAAGCCGTCAATGGTAAGATTTTCGACGCTGTTGCTGGTATTGACGCTGAAAATCAGCTGCTGGTTGATCAGACGCTGATTGATCTTGATGGTTCGCCAAACAAGGGCAATCTGGGTGCAAACGCAATTCTCGGCGTTTCGCTTGCCGTTGCCAAGGCTGCTGCACAGTCAACAGGCCTGCCGCTTTATCGTTATGTTGGTGGTGCCAACGCCCATGTCCTGCCTGTTCCGATGATGAACATCATCAATGGCGGTGCACATGCTGACAATCCAATCGACTTTCAGGAATTCATGATCCTGCCGGTTGGCGCTCCATCGCTTCGCGAAGCTGTTCGTTATGGTGCGGAAGTTTTCCACACGCTCAAGAAGCGTCTGAAAGATGCCGGCCACAACACCAATGTTGGTGATGAAGGTGGTTTTGCTCCAAATCTGTTGAGTGCAGAAGCTGCTCTCGATTTCGTGGTTGAGTCGATTGAAAAGGCTGGCTTCAAGCCGGGGGAAGATATTGCTATCGGTCTCGATTGTGCTGCGACCGAATTCTTCAAGGACGGCAACTACGTCTATGAAGGTGAAAACAAGACCCGCGATCCAAAGGCTCAGGCAGAATATCTTGCCAAGCTTGCTGCCGATTATCCAATCGTATCGATTGAAGACGGTATGGCAGAAGACGACTGGGAAGGCTGGAAATACCTCACCGACCTGATCGGTAAGAAGTGCCAGTTGGTTGGTGACGATCTTTTCGTAACCAACTCGGCACGTCTGCGTGATGGTATCAAGATGGGCGTTGCCAACTCGATCCTCGTGAAGGTCAACCAGATCGGTTCGCTGAGCGAAACGCTGGATGCTGTCGAAACCGCGCACAAGGCCGGTTACACCTCGGTTATGTCGCACCGTTCGGGTGAAACAGAAGATTCGACCATCGCTGATCTTGCCGTCGCAACCAACTGCGGTCAGATCAAGACTGGTTCGCTGGCGCGTTCCGATCGTACTGCAAAGTATAATCAGCTCATCCGCATCGAAGAAGAACTTGGCAAGCAGGCGCGCTATGCAGGCCGTAGCGCACTGAAGTTCCTCTAAGGATCTCTCTTTAATAAAAAAACGGCGGCTTATGTGCCGCCGTTTTTGTTTGTCCTGTCCTTAGGCCTCTTCTTTGTGGAGCATCATCACCACCACAGCCATCATGCAGGGAAGACAATAGAGCAGGGCACCCAATTGCGTGTTGAGCGGGTTTTCCTTGGCTTGCCATGCCATAAACCAATCACCCGCAACGACCATAAAGCCAAGGCCCCAAACTGCGATTGCGCACAAAGCTCCCAGCATCGCCCATGCTTTGCCTCTGGCGAAAGCTGCATAGTCTTTACCGAGGTTTGTTCCCATCTTGAGAACGCCGATCGTTGCCAGAATTCCTGCAAGTGTTTCCATTGCGGTAATACCGGCAAGGCCAACATAGGGTGCCCAACCGGCGGTAATCGAGCGCCAGGTCAGAGCCGGATTTCCATAAGTGTCGGCCATAGATAAGAGCGGCGCAACGGCATTCTGAGCAGTGCCCGAAAAATCGGCGGTGTTGTTCAGAAAGCTGAATAAACCCCATAAGGCGGGGAACAGAGCCATGATGATGCATGCAAGGCGCTTTACCAATTTTTCGGTTACCATTTTTTCTTCCTATATCTGAGTATAAAATAACAATTATTCTATATTTGTTTTTAATTGTTAAAATATCACTCTTATCATTTAAGTTAAAGATATTTGCCTTATTTAATTCCCTATGTCGATTTTCGATTTCTTAAATTCTGATAAAATATATTGGCAATTTATGATTAATATTTAAGTTGTGTCTTACTTAAGGTGATGATTTAATGTCAGCGTTAAACTGAATTGGATTGATGTCGAATTGTGGTGGCCGTGCTTGCACGCTGAAGCCGCCCCTTTGAAAAAATGCACCTGGATGGCTCGTCATCCTTTGGATGGTAAAGCTCTGTTAAGCAAAATAATGCTTCATGGTGGAAATCGGATAGACGGCTTTAATTCAGAATCAAAACCGTCGTGAGCGTCCGGGAAGGAAGCCGAAATGTGGACCAAGCAGAAACGTAAATCTATTCGCGGCCGATTTGTGCTGCCCGTTTTGACGGCTGCGTTTCTGAGCTATTTCGGTTTTCACGCCTATCACGGCGAATTTGGTCTCTATTCTCGTATTCAGCTCGAACAACAGAAAAGCCTTCTGACGCAGCAGCTTGAAAAGGTGACTGCCGATAGAGCTGCGCTTGAAAAGCGAGTCACGCTTCTTCGTGATGGGACGATTGAAAAGGACATGCTTGACGAGCAGGCACGCAGAGCGCTTAATCTCTCCCACGCTGATGAAATGACAATTATCATTTCTCGGGAAGATCGATCAAATTAACTGAAATCCAGTTAATTGTCTTTTTGTGATATGTTTTTAAGGGCTTGGCGGCATAGCAGCTATGCTCTACGTGCATATTGTATCTTGTAAATTGCCCGTATAACGTCACAATAGAACGACAATCGTAGAGCGCCGCGCGTCCTTTGTGTGCGTGAAAGGGCTCTGATAATTTGAATCGACGCATGTTGCTTTCAAAATCGATGCTGGTTTTGGGTGCATGCTATAGGGAGCGAGATATGGCACCGAAGGCTAATAAAGCGTCGGCTGGAAAATCGCAGGCGTCTTTTGGGAATGTTCCCAAGACACCAGCACCGGCTGATTTCAATAAAGAGCAGGAACTGAACGCCTACCGCGAAATGCTGTTGATTCGCCGTTTCGAAGAAAAGGCCGGTCAGCTTTACGGTATGGGTTTCATTGGTGGCTTCTGTCACCTTTATATTGGTCAGGAAGCTGTCGTCGTCGGTATGCAGACAGCACTTAAGGAAGGTGATCAGATTATCACCTCCTATCGTGACCATGGTCATATGCTGGCAACTGGCATGGAAGCGCGTGGCGTTATGGCAGAGCTCACCGGCCGCCGTGGGGGTTACTCCAAGGGCAAGGGCGGCTCCATGCACATGTTCTCCAAGGAAAAGGGCTTTTACGGCGGCCACGGTATCGTTGGTGCTCAGGTTCCTCTTGGAACAGGTCTTGCCTTTGCGAATAAGTATCGCGGCAATGACAATATCTCGGTTACCTATTTCGGTGATGGCGCTGCCAATCAGGGCCAGGTCTATGAAGCCTTCAACATGGCATCGCTGTGGAAGCTTCCGGTGATCTACGTGATCGAAAACAACCGCTATGCAATGGGTACGTCAGTTTCGCGTTCATCCGCTGAAACGGATTTCTCAAAGCGCGGTGTTTCGTTCAACGTTCCGGGCATCAAGGTTGATGGCATGGATGTTCGCGCCGTTGCTGCTGCTGCGGAAGCGGCCGCTGAATGGGCACGTGCTGGCAAGGGCCCGCTGATCCTTGAAATGGAAACCTATCGTTATCGCGGTCACTCAATGTCCGATCCTGCGAAGTATCGCTCGAAGGATGAAGTGCAGAAGATGCGTTCCGAGCACGATCCGATTGAACAGGTTAAACAGCGCCTGATCGAAAAGAACTGGGCCACTGAAGAAGAGCTGAAAGAAATCGACAAGGAAGTCCGCGACATCGTGGCTGATTCTGCCGAATTCGCTCAAAACGATCCAGAGCCGGATGTTTCCGAGCTCTACACGGATATTCTGCTCTAGTTCGGGAAAGGTGTTGACATGCCCGTAGAAATTCTCATGCCCGCCCTTTCTCCAACCATGGAAGAAGGCAAGCTTTCCAAATGGGTGAAAAAGGAAGGCGACAAAGTTACATCCGGTGATGTGATTGCCGAAATCGAAACCGACAAGGCAACGATGGAAGTCGAAGCTGTTGATGAAGGCACAATCGGCAAGATTCTCATCGAAGAAGGCACGGAAGGCGTGAAGGTTAATACGCCGATTGCTATTCTGCTCGGTGAGGGTGAAAGCGCCTCCGACATCGGTTCCGCACTTGCTGCAAAAGCAGAGGCACCGAAGGAAGAAGCAAAAGAAGCGCCAAAGGCTGAAGAAAAGAAAGCCGATAGCGTGCCTGCTGCTCCAAAGGTTGAACTTGCATCTGATCCAGATATTCCAGCCGGTACAGAAATGGTTTCGATGACGGTGCGTGAAGCACTGCGCGATGCCATGGCCGAAGAAATGCGTCGTGACGACGATGTCTTCATCATGGGTGAAGAAGTTGCCGAATATCAGGGCGCCTACAAGATTACGCAGGGTCTTCTTGACGAATTCGGCCCACGCCGCGTTGTCGATACCCCGATCACTGAGCATGGCTTTGCTGGTATCGGTGTCGGTGCTGCTATGGCTGGCCTCAAGCCAATCGTCGAATTTATGACCTTCAACTTCGCCATGCAGGCGATTGACCAGATCATCAATTCGGCTGCCAAGACGCTCTATATGTCGGGTGGTCAGATGGGCGCACCAATGGTGTTCCGTGGCCCTTCGGGCGCTGCTGCGCGCGTTGGTGCACAGCACTCCCAGTGCTATGCCGCATGGTACAGCCAGATTCCGGGCCTCAAGGTCGTCATGCCTTATTCGGCGGCTGATGCGAAGGGTCTTCTCAAGGCTGCAATCCGTGATCCAAATCCGGTCATCTTCCTTGAAAACGAAATTCTCTACGGTCATCATTTCGATGTACCGAAGCTGGATGATTTCGTGCTGCCAATCGGCAAGGCCCGCATTCATAAGCAGGGCAAGGACGCGACCATCGTTTCGTTCGGTATCGGCATGACCTATGCGGTCAAGGCTGCTGACGAACTGGCTGCACAGGGCATCGACGTTGAAGTTATCGATCTGCGCACTATCCGTCCAATGGATATTCCAACGGTTGTTGAATCGGTCAAGAAGACCGGTCGTCTCGTCACCGTTGAAGAGGGCTTCCCGCAGTCTTCCGTTGGTACGGAAATTGCTACCCGCGTTATGCAGGAAGCTTTTGATTATCTCGATGCGCCGATCCTGACGATCGCTGGCAAGGACGTTCCGATGCCATATGCGGCAAATCTCGAAAAGCTGGCTCTGCCAACTGTAGCAGAAGTGGTGGAAGCGGTGAAAACCGTGACCTACACCGCCTGAGGAGGTACTGGACATGCCGATTAAGATCACCATGCCAGCGCTTTCGCCGACCATGGAAGAAGGCAATCTTTCCAAGTGGCTGGTCAAGGAAGGCGACAAGGTAACGTCCGGCGATGTGATCGCCGAGATCGAAACCGACAAGGCGACGATGGAAGTCGAAGCTGTCGATGAAGGCACTGTTGCCAAGCTGGTCGTTCCTGCGGGTACGCAGGGCGTGAAGGTCAACGCGCTGATCGCAATTCTCGCCGAAGACGGCGAGGATGTTGCTGAAGCTGCGAAAGGCGGCGATTCTGCTCCTGCACCAAAGGCCGAAACGCCTAAGGAAGAGCCGAAGAAGGAAGCTGCGCCTGCGGCAGCTTCGGCTCCTGCAAAAGCTGACGCGCCAGCGGCTGCACCGGTAGAAAACAAGGGTGAGCGCGTTTTCGCGTCCCCGCTTGCTCGTCGCATCGCCAAGGATGCAGGCGTTGATGTTGCGGCTGTAAAAGGCACTGGTCCTCATGGCCGTGTTGTTCAGCGTGACGTTGAAGCTGCAATCAAGTCCGGCGGCACGAAAGTTGCATCGGTCGCACCACAGGGAGCGGCATCGGCTCCAAAGCCTCAGTCGGATGATGCCATCCTCAAGCTCTTTGAAGAAGGCACATACGAAATCGTTCCTCACGACGGTATGCGCAAGACCATTGCCCGCCGTCTGGTCGAATCGAAGCAGACTGTTCCGCATTTCTATCTGACCATCGATTGCGAACTTGATGCGCTTCTGGCTCTGCGTTCGCAAATCAATTCGGCTGCACCGCTGATCAAGACGGAGAAGGGCGAGGTTCCGGCCTACAAGCTTTCTGTCAATGATCTGGTGATCAAGGCTGTTGCTCTTGCACTGCGTGATATTCCTGAAGCCAACGTCTCATGGACCGAAGGCGGCATGATCAAGCACAAGCGTGCGGATGTCGGTGTTGCTGTGTCCATTCCAGGCGGTCTGATTACGCCAATCGTGCGTCAGTCAGAATCGAAGACGCTGTCTGCCATCTCCAATGAGATGAAAGACCTTGCCAAGCGTGCGCGTGATCGCAAGCTCAAGCCTGATGAATATCAGGGTGGTTCGACCTCTGTGTCCAACCTCGGCATGTTCGGCGTGAAGGACTTTGCCGCGATCATCAACCCACCACATGCGACGATCTTTGCAATTGGTGCAGGTGAACAGCGTGCAGTGGTTAAGAACGGTGAAATCAAGGTTGCGACGGTTATGTCTGTCACCCTTTCCACCGATCATCGTGCCGTTGATGGTGCTTTGGCTGCTGAACTTGCACAGGCCTTCAAGCGTCACATCGAAAACCCGATGGGTATGCTGGTCTGATATGATTGAACGCCGCGTGTTGTCTGACATGCGGCGTTTGCTTATTTGTAAGCCGACAGAGGTCGGCGATCCGGGAATGCGCACCGCTAAGAATATGCGTATGATGCCGCTTCCCGTTTTCTGATAGATCAAAGGCAGGATAAAATGGCCGACATCTACGACGTTATTATCATTGGATCGGGACCGGGCGGCTATGTCACGGCTATCCGCGCAGCGCAGCTTGGTCTTAAGACTGCGATTGTTGAGCGCGAACATCTGGGTGGAATTTGCCTCAACTGGGGTTGTATTCCAACCAAGGCGCTGTTGCGTTCGGCGGAAGTGCTGCATCTGGGTGAACATGCCAAGGATTACGGCCTCAAGCTTGAAGGCTCGATCAGCGCTGATGTGAATGCAGTTGTTGCGCGTTCGCGTGGCGTGTCGGCGCGTCTGAATGGTGGCGTTGCCTATCTGATGAAGAAGAACAAGATCGACGTGATCTGGGGCGAAGCCAAGCTCGTTAAGGGTGCTTCCGGCAACACGCCAGCAGAGATTTCGGTCGGTAAATCATCGAAGCAGCCGATGCAGCCGCAAAATCCGGTGCCGAAGGGCGTGCTGGGCGATGGCAGCTACAAGGCCAAGCACGTGATTGTTGCAACCGGCGCACGTCCTCGTTCGCTGCCGGGTATCGAGCCGGATGGCAAGCTGATCTGGACCTATTTCGAAGCGATGGTGCCGCAGGCGCTGCCAAAGTCGATGGTGGTGATGGGGTCCGGTGCTATCGGCATTGAATTTGCATCTTTCTACAATGCCATGGGCGTTGATGTGACGGTTGTTGAATTGATGCCAAACATTATGCCAGTTGAAGATGTGGAAATTTCCACCTTCGCGCGCAAGCGTCTGGAAAAGCTCGGTCTCAAGATCATCACCGAAGCCAAAGTGACCAAGGTCGAGAAGGGCACGGATTCCGTGACCGCTAACATTGAAACCAAGGACGGCAAGGTTGAAAAGCTCACCGTTGATCGTCTGATTTCAGCTGTCGGCGTTCAGGGCAACATTGAAAATCTCGGCCTTGAAGCGCTTGGCGTGAAGACAGATCGTGGCTGTGTTGTCATTGACGGCTATGGCAAGACCAATGTTGAAGGCATTTATGCCATTGGTGACGTTGCCGGTCCTCCGATGCTCGCTCACAAGGCTGAGCATGAAGGTGTGATTTGCATTGAAAAGATTGCCGGCCTGCCGAATGTTCATTCGCTTGATAAGCTGATGATCCCGGGCTGCACCTATTGCAATCCGCAGGTTGCATCAGTTGGTCTGACGGAAGCCAAGGCCAAGGAACAGGGCTTTGACATTCGTGTCGGTCGTTATTCCTTCTCGGCAAATGGTAAGGCCATTGCGCTGGGTGAAGATCAGGGTCTGGTCAAGACAATCTTTGATAAGAAGACCGGGCAGCTGCTTGGCGCGCACATGGTTGGCGCGGAAGTGACCGAACTTATTCAGGGCTTTGTCGTTGCGATGAACCTTGAAACCACGGAAGAAGAGCTGATGCATTCGGTCTTCCCGCATCCGACCCTTTCTGAAATGATGAAAGAAAGCGTTCTGGATGCCTATGGCCGGGTGCTGAACGCATAACGAAGAGGTGGTCACATTCCGCTGATTGATAATGAAGGGCCATGGCGGCGCGCCGCATGGCCCATGATTAAATGGTGTACCGTTGGTGGTCTTGCGCTTGGCTTTGCTGTCGGGAGCTTGAGCCTGATCGGCGGAAACACCATATCGGTCAATGGAATGGCGATTGCTGGCTGGTACGGCGTCTGGACACTGGCCTTTGCGCTCGGATTTGGCGGACTTCTGTTTGGCCTGATCTGGGCACTGGTGTTCAGAGCATTAGGAATGGCGGCGAGACGGTAAGCCGCAGTATATTGACGATGTCTCCGGGCGTGCCAAGTTGACAGGGTAGAAGCCAGAGATTACGAACCGGACCCAATTTAGAAGCGTTTCAGATTTGTGATAGCTTCGGATAGGCAGGAAACAGCATGGTTACAGTTCTCGACACGGTGAACCAGAGACGTCTTCGTCATCCGGAGAAGGCACATCGTCCGGACAATGAAATCCTGAAAAAGCCGGAATGGATCCGCGTTAAGGCTCCTGTTTCACGCGGTTATAATGAAACGCGTGAGATTGTTCGTTCGAACAAGCTTGTGACCGTTTGCGAAGAAGCCGGTTGCCCGAATATTGGCGAGTGCTGGGAAAAGAAGCACGCAACCTTTATGATTATGGGTGAAATCTGCACGCGCGCCTGTGCGTTCTGTAATGTTTCAACTGGCATTCCGAAGGCTCTCGATCCGAATGAGCCGGAAAGTGTAGCACGCGCCATCAAGCAGATGGGCCTTACCCACGTTGTGATCACTTCTGTTGATCGTGATGATCTGGCCGATGGTGGCGCGCAGCATTTTGCCGATGTCATTCGCGCGATCCGCGAGGCAACACCGAAGACGACGATTGAAATTTTGACGCCAGACTTCCTTCGCAAGGAAGGCGCGCTTGAAATCGTGGTCAAGGCCCGCCCTGATGTGTTCAATCACAATCTGGAAACGGTTCCGTCGAAATATCTCAAGGTTCGTCCGGGCGCTCGTTATTTCCATTCGATCCGTCTGTTGCAGCGCGTGAAGGAACTCGATCCGACAATCTTCACAAAATCCGGGATCATGGTCGGTCTTGGCGAAGAGCGGAACGAAATCTTGCAGCTTATGGATGATCTTCGTTCGGCTGACGTGGATTTTATGACCATCGGTCAGTATCTGCAGCCAACCCGCAAGCACCATCCGGTGATCCGCTTCGTCACGCCAGACGAATTCAAGTCTTTTGAAACGATTGGCCGTACCAAGGGCTTCCTGCTGGTAGCGTCCAGCCCGCTGACGCGTTCATCACACCATGCCGGTGATGATTTCGCGAAGCTCAAGGCTGCGCGCGAAGCGCAGGTTGCAGCACAGGCTTAAATTCGCATGCCGCAATTCACCAACGTCAGACGCGTTCATCACAGGGCAGACGAAATGTTTGCCCTGGTATCGGACGTAGAAAAATATCCGCAATTTTTGCCGATGTGTGAGGCTTTGTCCGTTCGTTCTCGTAAAGAGAAAGACGGCAAGACGCTTCTGATTGCCGATATGACGGTGGGCTATAAGCTGATCCGCGAGACGTTTACCAGCCAGGTGCTTTTGAAGCCTGAAGAAAACGTCATCGACGTGAAATATGTCGATGGTCCGTTCCGCTATCTCGACAATCGCTGGACTTTTAAACCGGTTGGGGACGGTTCGGAATGCGATGTCGAGTTCTTCATCGATTATGAATTCAAAAGCCGCACGCTTGGGCTTTTGATGGGGTCAATGTTCGATCTGGCGTTCCGCAAGTTTTCGGAAGCCTTTGAGAAGCGCGCCGATGCGATTTACGCTTAAGAATTAAGCGCTTCTAAAACCAGTCCCAGCGCGGACAGCACTGTTTCGTGACGAATATCTTCGCGCGATTTTTCACGAAAGCGGCATTCTTTATGCAACGTGGCAAAGCCTTTGCGTGCGCTGGCAATATGCACGAGGCCGACTGGCTTTTCAGTTGATCCGCCGCCCGGCCCGGCAATGCCTGTCACAGCAATGCTGATGCCTGCGCGGGAGTTGTGAAGCGCTCCTTCCGCCATGGCGATTGCCACTTCTTTTGAAACCGCGCCCAAACGATTGATCAATTCCATCGGAACGCCGATCATTTCATTCTTGGCTTCATTGGAATAGGTGACAAAGCCACGATCCACCACATCGGACGAACCGGCAATATCGGTGAGTGCGCCCGCGATCAGCCCGCCGGTGCAGGATTCAGCTGTCGCAATCATAATGCCGTGTTTGCGACAAGCATTGAGTACGTCGGTGGCTTGAGCTTCCGCAATAAGCGTCATTCTGGCACCTCGCCGGGATAAATCACAGTTGCTGTTACAATAGCGGCAATGCCTTCGCCACGGCCAACAAAGCCCATCTTCTCGTTGGTGGTTGCTTTGACAGATACACGATCCTGCGAAATGCCGAGCATATTGGCCATGGATTCCATCATTGCGGGGCGGTGGGGGCCGATCTTTGGTTCTTCTGCGATGATCGTCACATCGGCATTGGCAATGCGGCCACCCGCTTCACGCACGATCTTGACCGCATATTCAACGAAGATGTGCGATGCGGCACCTTTCCATTGCGGATCGGATGGCGGGAAGTGCGTGCCGATGTCGCCTGCGCCGCGTGTGGCAAGAAGCGCATCAGTCAGGGCATGCAGAGCCACATCGGCGTCCGAATGACCATTCAGTTTCCTGTTATGCGGAATGGCCACGCCGCAAAGCGTGACATGATCGCCGGGTTCAAAGCTGTGAACATCATAGCCATTGCCGGTGCGAATATCTGGAAATGAAGTCATACCTTGCCTCAAACGTTTATCGGCCATTTCAATATCTTTGGCCCATGTCAGTTTTGTATTGTCGGGGGAACCTTCAATGATGCGCACGGGCAGGCCAAAAGCCTCTGCAATGGATGCATCATCGGTAAAGTCTGAGCGGCCGCTAAGATATGCCTTTTCATGCGCATCAAGGATTGGCGCAAAAGGAAAAGCCTGCGGGGTTTGCGCGGAAAAAAGACCAGCTCGTGGAACTGTTGTTTTTACGGTTCCATCACTGGCCGATTGTTTCAGCGTGTCGGATACAGCAAGTGCTGGCAATACGCCTTCTGTTGGTGTCAGCGTGCCGAATATGCCTTCAAGAAAACTCTGGTTGATGAAGGGGCGCACACCATCGTGAATAAGCACATAGTGCGGTGCATCGTTTTTCAGTGCCAGCAATCCAAGCCGTGTTGATTCCTGTCGCGTTGGGCCGCCAATGACGACATGCACGTTTGAATAGTGCCCGGTGATGGCATTTTCATAGAGATTGCGATCATCGGCATGAATGACCACGATGATCTGCTCAATCGCAGAGCATTGCGCAAAAACCCCCAGTGTGCGCGAAAGCACAGCTTCGCCGCCGATGCGCCGATATTGTTTCGGCCCTTCGATGCTTTGTCCTGCCCGTTCGCCGCGTCCTGCGGCTACGATCACTGCTGCTGCCCGTGAAATCTCGCTCGCCTCTGCCAAAAGATTCATCTCGTTCAATGCCGAATAATGCCTTGCGCAAATAATTGCCACACCGCAATGGATTTATCCGCATGAGCATGCGCTTTTCCTTGCGTTCAACACGTCAAATGATTAAAGTGTGTGCTAATTGCATCATGCACACCAAATGAGCATATCTTGATCACTCCTCTCGGTCAGCCTTTAAGCATAGGCAATGTGGTTGTTCCAAACCGCATATTTCTGGCGCCTATGTCCGGCGTTTCTGATCTTCCATTTCGAAAACGTGCCGCCGAAGCCGGTGCGGGAATGGTTGTTTCGGAAATGGTTGCAAGCGCTGAACTCTGCAATCGTCATAAGGAAAGCCTGTTGCGTCTCTCCGGTGAGGGGCTTGGCACGCATGTGGTGCAGCTTGCTGGCCGTGAAGCGCATTGGATGGGCGAGGCAGCCAAGATCGCTGAAGGCGAGGGCGCTGATATTATCGACATCAATATGGGGTGCCCTGCCAAAAAGGTAACGGGTGGCTATTCCGGTTCTGCGCTGATGCGCGATCTGGACCATGCGATGACCTTGGTTGAGGCAACCGTGAATGCTGTGAAAGTGCCGGTTACGCTCAAAATGCGTCTTGGCTGGGACGAAAACAGCATCAATGCGCCGGAACTTGCAAAGCGCGCCGAGGATGCGGGCGTTATGATGGTGACAGTGCATGGGCGTACGCGCTGCCAGTTCTATGAAGGCAAAGCCGACTGGGATGCCATTCATGCGGTGCGCGATGCCGTCAAGATCCCACTGGTTGCCAATGGCGATGTGTCATCATTGGAAGATGCGGAAGAATTGCAGTGCCGTTCGGGTGCTGATGCCGTAATGGTCGGGCGCGCGTCTTATGGCCAGCCATGGCTTGCAGGATTGATTGCGGGCAGCGACTTTGCACCGCGATCAGATCAAGAGATTCTTTCTTATATTATAAGACATTACGAAGATATGCTCGACCATTATGGCAGCAAGACCGGCATTCGCCATTCAAGAAAACATATTGGTTGGTATCTGGATCGTCATGCGGGTGAAGCATTCTCTCACGCAGATAAGGCTGAAATCATGACGCTCACTGATCCTCGAGCGGTTATCGCGGCGCTTTCCCGCGTTTTTCTGCATGAAGCAGACAGAAAGGTCGCATAATGGGTGGTCGAGGAGACATGAACGGTATTCCAGCAATCATTCTGGATGCGATCAATCAGCCTGTGATTATGGTCGGTGCCGACAATCATATTGTCTATGCGAATATGGATGCGGAACAGTTTTTCCGCTCAGGCTCTTCCATTTTGGCGCGCAATCGTCTCGAATCCTTTTTGCCTTTCGGGAGCCCTTTGCTGGCTCTGGTGGATCAGGTGCGCACAGCGCAAGTGCCGGTCAATGAATATCGCGTCGATATTTCATCGCCCAAACTGGGTGCCGAACGTATTGTCGATCTTTATGTTGCGCCGGTTATCGAAACGCCGGGGGCAGTGGTTATTCTGTTTAAAGAAAAGACCATGGCGGAGAAAATCGACCGCCAGATGACCCATCGGGGCGCTGCACGTTCGGTGACAGGCCTTGCTTCCATGCTGGCGCACGAGATCAAGAATCCACTTTCTGGCATTCGTGGCGCAGCGCAATTGCTTGAACAGGTTGTTGGCGATGAAGATCGCCCGCTGGCTCGACTGATTACCGACGAAACGGATCGTATTGTGAAGCTTGTCGATCGCATGGAAGTGTTTTCCGACGAACGTCCAATCGAACGCACGGCGGTCAATATTTATTCGGTGCTGGACCATGTGAAGACATTGGCGCGAAACGGTTTTGCGCGGCATATCCGTTTTATTGAGGAATATGACCCGTCATTGCCGCCAGTTTACGCCAATCGCGACCAGCTGGTGCAGGTATTTCTCAATTTGGTGAAAAATGCTGCGGAGGCATTGGGTGATCGCGAAGGTGCGGAAATTACGCTCTCGACAGCGTATCGTCCGGGGATTCGCCTGCAAGTGCCGGGTGCGAGTGATCGGGTGGCTTTGCCCCTGGAGTTCTGCGTGCAGGATAATGGCCCGGGCGTGCCAGAGGATCTGCTGCCGCATCTGTTTGATCCCTTTGTGACGACCAAGACCAATGGATCGGGGCTTGGACTGGCGCTGGTTGCCAAAATCATCGGCGATCATGGCGGGGTGATTGAATGCGACAGCCATCCATCGCGCACCACATTTCGTATTCTTATGCCGCAGTGGAAAAGTTCTGCCGATAATATGTCTGCAAAGACAGGAGACAAAGCATGATAGCCGGACGTCCGACAGGAACGATACTCGTCGCAGACGACGATGCTGCAATTCGTACAGTGCTAAATCAGGCATTGTCGCGCGCAGGTTTTGATGTTCGGGTTACGTCCAATGCGGCCTCGCTCTGGCGCTGGGTCGCGGCTGGCGATGGCGATTTGGTGATTACAGACGTCAATATGCCGGATGAAAATGCCTTTGATCTGTTGCCGCGCATCAAGAAAATGCGGCCTGATCTGCCGATTGTGGTGATGAGCGCGCAGAATACATTTATGACTGCGATCCGCGCTTCGGAAGCGGGGGCGTATGAATATCTGCCTAAGCCTTTTGATCTGACGGAACTGATCAATATTGTTGGGCGCGCGCTTTCCGAGCCAAAGCATAAGCCTGTTGCGGTTGCTCCTGATGAGCAGTCGGAACACATGCCACTGGTCGGTCGCTCGCCTGCAATGCAGGAAATCTATCGCGTCTTGGCGCGCATGATGCAGACAGATCTCACCATGATGGTGACAGGTGAGTCGGGTACGGGCAAGGAACTGGTAGCGCGCGCGCTTCATGAATATGGTCGCCGTCGCAAAGGGCCGTTTGTTGCTATTAATATGGCTGCAATTCCGCGCGATCTGATCGAATCTGAACTGTTTGGCCATGAAAAAGGTGCCTTTACCGGGGCGCAAAACCGCTCCAGCGGTCGTTTTGAGCAGGCCAATGGCGGCACACTGTTTCTTGACGAAATTGGCGACATGCCGATGGAAGCGCAGACGCGTCTGCTACGCGTGCTACAGCAGGGCGAATATATGACGGTTGGTGGCCGCACACCGATCAAGACCGATGTGCGGATCGTGGCTGCAACCAACAAGGATTTGCGCCAGCTCATTGCGCAGGGGCTTTTCCGTGAAGATCTCTATTATCGTCTGAATGTTGTGCCTTTGCGCCTGCCACCACTTCGTGAGCGCAGCGAAGATGTGCCCGATCTCGTGCGCCATTTCTTTAAGCGGGCAGTGGAAGAAGGGTTGCCAGAAAAGCGTATCACCGCGGCAGGCTTTGATATGATGCGCCGTTATCCTTGGCCGGGTAATGTGCGTGAGCTCGAAAACCTGGTGCGCAGGCTCGCCGCGCTTTATCCGCAGGATGAAATATCTCCCGAAATCATTGAAGCCGAGCTTAAGTCTGAGCTTGCCAAGCCGGATGCCCCGGCAGTTGTTTCGGGTGATCTAGAAAACATAACCATCTCGCAGGTGGTGGAGCAGAATATGCAACGCTACTTCGCATCATTTGGTGCGGATCTGCCGCCGCCAGGGCTTTATCATCGTGTGCTTGCCGAACTGGAATACCCGCTGATTCTTGCATGTCTTACGGCAACGCGCGGCAACCAGATCAAAGCGGCTGAGATTCTCGGGCTTAATCGCAATACGTTGCGCAAGAAAATCAGAGAACTTGGCGTCAACATCTATCGCGGCGCCAAGCAATAAGCCGCCGTTGGTGAACGCACGATAATTTCGCGAAATTTGATCAGTGCGCCTTTTGATCTGATTTATCAGATCGGCGCTCTTGTTTGGTGTTTGTGCATTATCCAGCATAAGGCCGCGTCGCAGTTTTGCTGGAAATGCTATTAACCTGTAAACAATCGTTGCATTTTCGCCACAATGCGTTGCATAGATGCAACGCTATTGGGTAACATGGTTAACATGAACACAGCGAATCTGACCACGGAAATGGACAAAGCGGAGCAATCATCGCGTAGCGGTGAGGGGCGCAGACTTCTTGCGCTGCCTGGTATCATCACCGTTGTTCTGGCGCTGATCACAGCGTCTATTTCTTTTGCCATCCTGATCGGCATTACGCCAATCACGCCGGATCGTGCAGTGACGCTTGCGCTGGTGATTGTTAATGTTGCGCTGATTGTATTTCTCATCCTGCTGATTTGCCGAGAAATCTACCGGATCATCTCGGCACGCAGGTTGGGAAAAGCCGCTTCAAGACTTCACGTCCGTATTGTGGCGCTGTTCTCGTTGATTGCGGCAATTCCCGCAATTGTGGTGGCAATTGTTGCATCGGTCACACTCAATCTCGGTCTCGACCGCTGGTTTGATACCAATACGCGTGACATTGTCAGTTCGTCGCAGAGTCTGACGACGGCCTATATTCGTGAAACGGCGCTCAACCTGCAAAGCACATCATTTTCAATGTTGCAGGAACTGGATGCGCAACGCACACTCTATAGTCTCGATAGAGGTGGTTTCATTCGATATATGACCCTGCAAGCGGGTGGCCGGGGGCTGCTGGGTGCGTTTTTGGTGCGTGAAGATGGGGATGTCGTTGTTAAAAGCGAGACTGGTGTTGAAGCACGCCTTCCAGCACCAACCGAAGATGCTTTGAAGACGGCTGTAGACGGTAAGCCGGTGATCATCCCTCCGGGCAACAGTAATTTTGTTGGCGCAGTTATCAAAATGCGCGAGATTCCAGATCTTTACCTTTATACGGTGCGCTCGGTTGATCAGCAGATTCTTGAAGCCATGCGCCTGATGGAAGCGAACACTGCGCGCTATCAGGAGATGGATGCCAACCGCATTCCAACGCAGATCGCTTTTGCGCTGCTTTATTTCGGTCTGACGCTCATTGTTCTGTTGTCAGCGATATGGACTGGTATTGCTGTTGCCGACCGTCTTGTTCGCCCGATCCGGTTGTTGATCGGTGCTGCTGACGATGTGGCTGCCGGCAATCTTGATAGCTCTGTGCCCGTGCGTTCTTCAGACGGTGACGTTGGCGCGCTGTCTGGCACGTTCAACAACATGGTTGCTGAACTCAAAAGCCAGCGCAATGAACTCTTGTCTGCCAAAGATCAGATTGATGAGCGCCGTCGCTTCTCGGAAGCTGTGCTTTCAGGTGTGACAGCGGGCGTTATCGGCATTGAGTCGGATGGCTCGATTTCTATCCTCAACCGCTCTGCCGAGCATATGTTTGGTGTCAGCTCAGAGGATGCCATCGGCAAGAGCCTGAGTAGCATCGCGCCCGAAATCGGGCAGGCCTTTGAAGTTGCGCGCACAACGGGGCGTACGGTTCATCGTGAGCAGGTCAGTATGACCCGTAACGGTGTTGCACGCACGTATAATGTGCAGGTGACGGTTGAAGATGCAGAATCCGACGATCATTCCTATGTCGTGACCGTCGATGACATTACGGATCTTGTTCAGGCGCAGCGATCTTCTGCATGGGCAGACGTCGCACGTCGAATTGCCCATGAGATCAAAAATCCGCTCACCCCGATCCAGCTTTCGGCAGAACGCATTCGCCGTCGTTATGGTAAGGTGATTGTCGAAGATCGTGAAGTCTTTGATCAGTGTACGGATACGATCATTCGGCAGGTCGGTGATATTGGTCGCATGGTGGATGAGTTCTCGTCTTTTGCGCGGATGCCGAAGCCTGAAATGAAGGCCATGGACATGCGCGAGGCTTTGCGCGAGGCATCATTCCTTATCGAGGTAAGCCGTCAGGACATAAAATTCACCAATGACTATGGTTCTGAAAAGCTGATTGGTTCTTTTGATAGCCGATTGATTGGCCAAGCATTCGGCAATGTTATCAAGAATGCCAGCGAGGCAATTGACGCCGTGCCAAAGGAAGAGCGCGGTGAGGGGCATATCCTCGTTCGCTCGAAAAAGGCGGATGGACAGCTCATCGTTGATGTCATCGACAATGGCAAAGGTTTGCCGCGTGATGATCGTCAGAAGCTTTTGGAGCCTTATATGACAACGCGAGAGAAAGGCACCGGCCTCGGTCTCGCTATTGTTCGCAAGATCGTGGAAGACCACGGCGGACATCTGGAATTGCATGATGCGCCAGCAGATTTTTACGAAGGTCGTGGCGCAATGATACGGATGATTTTCCCTGAAGTTTCCACTGGTTCGTCCGGTTCGGAAGAGGGAAGTCATGGAAACGAGATAATTGGACAGGTGATCTGATATGGCAGCCGATATTCTTGTAGTTGATGACGAAGCGGATATTCGGGAACTCGTTGCCGGTATTCTAAGCGACGAAGGCCACGAAACACGTACGGCCTTTGATGCTGATAGTGCGCTTGCGGCTATTGATGACCGCGTGCCACGACTGGTGTTTCTGGATATCTGGTTGCAGGGAAGTCGCCTAGATGGGCTTGCCCTGCTTGATGAAATCAAGAAGCAACACCCTGATCTGCCTGTTGTGATGATTTCCGGTCACGGCAATATTGAAACGGCTGTGTCGGCGATCCGTCGCGGCGCTTATGACTTTATCGAAAAGCCGTTCAAGGCCGACCGTCTCATTTTGGTTGCCGAACGTGCACTCGAAACATCGAAGCTGAAGCGCGAAGTTTCCAGCCTGCGTAAGCGTAGCGGCAACAGCATGGAGCTCATTGGCGCGTCGCTTGCGATCAACCAGTTGCGTCAGACCATTGAGCGCGTTGCGCCAACCAATAGCCGCATCATGATTACCGGCCCTTCGGGCGCAGGGAAAGAACTGGCTGCGCGCGCTATTCATGCGCAATCGAGTCGCGCCAATGGCCCGTTTGTGACCGTTAATGCTGCAACCATTACGCCGGAACGTATGGAAATTGAGCTTTTCGGCACCGAAATGGATGGTGGTGAGCGTAAGGTTGGTGCACTGGAAGAAGCGCATGGTGGCATCCTTTATCTTGATGAGATTGCCGATATGCCGCGCGAAACGCAGAATAAAATTCTGCGCGTTCTTGTCGATCAACAGTTTGAGCGTGTTGGCGGAACCAAGCGCGTGAAGGTTGATGTTCGTATCATTTCCTCCACAGCACAGAACCTTGAAGGCATGATTGCTGAAGGTACATTCCGCGAAGACCTGTTTCATCGTCTCTCTGTGGTGCCCGTACATGTTCCGCCCCTCGCGTCGCGTCGAGAGGATATTCCTTCTCTGGTCGAATATTTCATGACGCAGATTGCGGAACAGGCAGGCATCAAACCGCGCAAGATCGGCTCTGATGCGATGGCTGTTTTGCAGGCGCATAGCTGGCCGGGTAATATTCGCCAGTTACGCAACAATGTTGAACGTCTGATGATTTTGGCGCGTGGCGATGATCCGGAAGCGCCTATTACAGCCGATCTTCTGCCTGCGGAAATTGGTGACACGCTGCCACGCGCGCCAACAGAATCCGATCAGCACATTATGGCTTTGCCCTTGCGAGAAGCGCGTGAGCGTTTCGAGAAGGAATATCTGATTGCGCAGATCAATCGCTTTGGCGGCAATATTTCACGCACGGCGGAATTTGTTGGCATGGAGCGCTCGGCATTGCATCGCAAGCTCAAGTCGCTTGGCGTATAACGGTAAACAGGCGGGGCTATCATGCGGGTAATCGTGTGCGGAGCGGGGCAGGTCGGCTATGGTATTGCTGAACGTCTTGCTGCTGAAGAAAATGACGTCTCGGTTATCGATACGTCTGCGCGCCACGTTGAGATTGTGCGCGATACGCTGGATGTGCGTGGCTTTGTTGGCCATGGCTCACAGCCGGATGTTCTTGCCGCAGCCGGTGCCAATGAAGCCGATATGATCATTGCTGTAACATTATCTGACGAAGTCAATATGGTGGCTTGTCAGGTGGCGCATTCGGTTTTCAACGTGCCAACCAAGATCGCTCGTATTCGTGCGCAATCCTATCTCAAGGCTGAGTATCAGGATCTGTTTTTGCGCGAAAACCTGCCGATCGATGTGATTATCTCGCCGGAGCTTGAAGTTGGTGAAGTGGTTCTGCGGCGTATTGCCTTGCAGGGCGCGACTGACGTGCTGCGATTCGCGGATGATAAGATCATCGGTCTTGCAATAGAGTGCCTGGAAGAATGTCCAGTTATCAATACGCCGCTCAAACAGTTATCAGACCTGTTTCCTGATCTGACTGCGACTGTGGTTGGTGTTGTGCGCAATGGCAGTCTGTTCATTCCCCGTTCGACCGATCAGCTGCACGCTGGTGATCTGGCCTATGTTGTCACAACGCGCGAGCAGGTGCGCAGAACGCTCTCTTTGTTTGGGCATGAAAAGCCGGAAGCACATCGGATTGTCATTGCCGGGGGCGGCAATATCGGTCTTTATGTTGCCAAGGCCATTGAAGAGCGTAAATGGCAGACACGCATCAAGATGATCGAAAGTGAGCATGAGCGTGCCTTTACGATTGCTGATCAGCTTAGCCGTACAATGGTTTTGCATGGCAGCGCGCTCGATCAGGCGCTTTTGCAGGAAGCTGATATTGAGGATGCCGATCTGTTCGTGGCACTGACCAATCAGGATCAGGTCAATATTCTTTCCAGCATTATGGCGAAGCGCCTCGGTTGCAAGGCGAATATGGCGCTGATCAACACGGTTGCCTATCAGGACTTCACCCACATGGTGGGGATAGATGCCTATATCAATCCCAAGGCGGTGACCGTATCAAAGATATTGCAGCATGTGCGACGCGGGCGCATCCGTGCGGTTTATAGTGTCTATCGTGATATGGCCGAAATTATCGAAGCAGAAGCACTTGAGACGTCTTCGCTGGTCGGTGCGCCATTGCGTGATCTTGATTTGCCGGACGGTTTGCGAATTGGTGCGATTTACCGGGGGGGACAGGTCATTCAGCCCAATGGTGATGTGCGGATCAAACCGAAAGATCGTGTTGTGATTTTTGCAACTGCCGATGCGATCAAGCATGTTGAGCAGATGTTCCGCGTTAGTCTGGAATTCTTCTGACCCCTGATATGAAACTTATTTCGCGGTAGTTCTTTCGATGGATATTTGTACGTTCTGGTATGGGCCGCGTCTGCGCGATGTCGACCGCATCTGTCTCGCATCAATGGTGATGACTGGCCAGCGTGTGAAACTGTTTTCATATGCGCCGATTGAGAATGTACCCGTAGGCGTCGAGCTGCATGATGCCAGCAAAATTCTACCTGAGGTGGTGTTTAAGCGACTTGATCCGGGCTATCCGAGTTTACGAAGCCGAACGACTATCGTTCAGTTCAGCGATATTTTTCGCATCATGCTGATGAAGCATAAGCAGGGTGTGTGGCTCGATACGGATGTGTATCTGCTCAAGCAGTTTCATCCTGATCCATCGAAACCCTATCTCGCTCGCGAGAATCGTTTCCGCGTTGGAGTTTCTGCGCTTTACCTGCCGCATGATCATCCGATTATCCGTGAATTCGAAGCCTATGTGGCGGCAAGCTATCCATTACCGCGCTGGCTTGGATTGCGGCGTGGGAAGTTGCGGCCATTATACTATCGTCTCATTGGTAAGGACGTAACGCCTGCCGCCATCGGGATTACGATTTTCGGAAATGACGGCATATCACGGCTAGCACGCAAATACGGCATCTTCAGAAACGCCGCTCCGCAGGAGAATTTCTATTATTGGGTGGGCAAGGAAGCGACGCGGATTTACGATCCGGCTTATGGGCTGGAACCCACAAAACACCCTGATTTCATTGGATTTCACATTCACAAGAAGCATAAAGAAGTTGTCTCAATGCAACCGGGAAGCTTCTATATGTGGGCGATTGATCGCGTGAAGCCATTGCTTGGTGGTCCGCTTTCAGATCATCCGAAATAGGGGCTGCTTATTCATACCTGCAAGGATTTGCATATCAGGTTTTAAATTTGGCGGTTGCGCAAAGATTCCCATCCTGTTAACCGAAGCTTAAGAGCGAAGCAGTTGTCTTTCCACAGCAATTGCGATTAGTGACTGGTTTAGCGCGATCCGGGAGCTTGATTTATATTTGCGCGCATGTTCGTCTGGCATTTAGCGAACTGACTGCTGATCGATTAAAGGAATAAAAACAATGGCTGAACGATCGCAAAATCTTCAAGACCTTTTTCTCAATTCTGTACGCAAGCAGAAAATTTCACTGACCATCTTCCTTATCAATGGCGTGAAACTCACGGGTATCGTGACGTCTTTTGACAATTTCTGCGTATTGCTGCGCCGCGATGGACACTCGCAGCTTGTCTATAAGCATGCAATCTCGACCATCATGCCAAGCCAGCCTGTGCAGATGTTCGAAGGCGAAGAAGCCTGACGCATATCAGTTCAATATTGGTCAGTTTTATGCTGACCAATATTATGCCGGGGCGTCTTCTATTTGAAACCGCTAATACGGATACCTATCTGTATGGATAGGTATTTTCCGTATCCCGGAGTAAGTATATTTGTCGAAATTCAAGGATAAGAACGTTTCGCCTGCCGATGAAAATAAGGGATTTGGTTTGTCTGAACCAGAGCCGACCAGAGCAGCGGTTATCGTTCCCATATTACCCGAACGACACACAACAAGCACGGCAAGTGACGAAGGTGAGCGACCACAGTTTCAGCGCTCCAATGAAGCACGGCTGGAGGAAGCCGTCGGTCTTGCACGTGCGATTAATCTCGAAATAGCCCATGCCGAGAGTGTGATCGTCAATCAACCGCGTCCTGCGACCCTTCTGGGGACGGGTAAGGTTGAGGCAATCGCCGAAATCATTGAAGAGAAGTCGATCGGACTTGTTATTGTCGATCATGCTTTGACGCCGGTGCAGCAGCGCAATCTTGAAAAAGAGTGGAACGTCAAGGTTATCGACCGGACCGGCCTTATCCTTGAAATCTTCGGTGAGAGAGCACGCACCAAGGAAGGTGCGTTGCAAGTCGAGCTTGCGCATCTGAACTATCAGAAGGGCCGTCTGGTCAGAAGCTGGACCCACCTTGAGCGTCAGCGCGGTGGTGGCGGCTTCCTTGGCGGTCCGGGTGAAACGCAGATCGAAGCCGACAGGCGTATGCTTCAGGATAAGATTCTGAAGATCAAGCGCGAGCTTGAGACGGTTGTGCGTACACGGACGCTGCATCGGCAGAAGCGTCGCAAGGTTCCGCATCCGGTGGTGGCGCTCGTTGGCTATACCAATGCGGGCAAATCAACGCTGTTCAACCGTATGACCGGCGCTGACGTGCTGGCCGAAGATATGCTGTTTGCTACGCTCGACCCGACGTTGCGTCGTATTCGTTTGCCGCACGGTGAGACGGTTATCCTGTCCGATACAGTCGGTTTTATTTCAAATCTTCCGCACCATCTCGTTGCCGCATTCCGGGCAACGCTTGAAGAGGTTGTCGAGGCTGATCTGATCCTGCATGTGCGTGACATTTCCGATCCCGACAATGCAGCACAGGCTGAGGATGTTGAAAGTATTCTCGCTGGGCTCGACGTCGAGCCGCATGATCATAAGCGCGTGATCCAGATCTGGAACAAGATCGATAATCTGGATGAAGCGGGTCGTGAGGCAGCACTTCGCTTGGCTGCCGCCGGCAGCGAGGAGGGGCGTCCGATCCCGCTTTCAGCGTGGACGGGGGAAGGCGTTGACAGGTTGCTTTCCCTGATTGAGACCCGCATTGCAGGGGCGCTTGGAACTGTCGATGTTGTGCTTTCTCCATCCGAGCTTCGCATTCTTGACTGGATTTACCAGCATGGCAGCGATGTAAAGCGCGAAGATCTGGAAGATGGCTCTGTTCATATTCAGGCCCGCCTTACAGAAACAGCACGAAAAATGCTGGATGAGAAACGCGGCATTAAGCCTGTCCCTCAGGATTCGGACTGGGATTGATCGGCATCTTGCGGAACAGGGTTGCAAAGCCCTATGTATGGAACATCCATACGATTCATATTCGTCATACACTATCCAGAGGCCCATAATGAGAGATCCTATTGAAACCGTCATGAACCTCGTGCCGATGGTTGTCGAGCAGACCAACCGTGGCGAGCGGGCCTATGATATCTTTTCGCGCTTGTTGAAAGAACGCATCATCTTCGTCAACGGTCCCGTCGAAGATGGAATGTCGATGCTGATCTGTGCGCAGTTGCTGTTTCTTGAATCGGAAAATCCGAAGAAAGAAATCAACATGTACATCAATTCGCCCGGCGGTGTTGTGACCTCCGGCATGGCGATTTATGACACGATGCAGTTCATCAAGCCGCCAGTGTCCACGCTTTGTATGGGGCAGGCAGCCTCTATGGGCTCGCTGTTGCTGACAGCTGGTGCCACCGGCCAGCGTTATGCGCTGCCAAATGCCCGTATCATGGTTCATCAGCCATCGGGTGGTTTCCAGGGGCAGGCATCTGATATTGAGCGCCATGCGCAGGACATCATCAAGATGAAGCGTCGCCTCAACGAAACTTACGTCAAGCATACTGGTCGTGATTATGAGACGATCGAACGCACGCTTGACCGTGATCACTTTATGACAGCGCAGGAAGCTCTGGAATTTGGTTTGATCGATAAAGTGATCGAATCGCGCGAAGTGAGCGCCGAAGAAACCAAGTAATTTGGGGAGGCAGATAGTCTGCCTCTTCGTATTTTAGCGCGCTTTGCCACAAAAGGGGCTTATTTCGTGGTCCTACGTGAAGGATAACGCATGGTGTTAAGCATCTGTTGGGGTTCAGGGCGCTAAAATTGATCAGATTGTGCCGAATCTCTATGGGGAACATGATTTTTCATTTGTTCCCCGCCTGAGGTTCTGCAAAAGTCTCCATCAAAGGCTTACTCGGTCGGAAAGCCTGCGGTGACTGGGATCCAAAATGACAAGCAGTGCGTAAAAGCTGCTGATGGAGCCTGAAGGGAGCGGCGTTTTGCTTACCCTCATGGATCCGAACCGGAAAAAACGATCGAAATGAACACGCGATGAGGTTGTTGTTCGTTTCGGTTTATTGAAAGGAAACTGCAATGAGCAAAGTCAGCAACAGCGGCGGCGATTCAAAGAATACGCTTTATTGCTCTTTCTGTGGCAAAAGCCAGCATGAAGTTCGTAAGCTGATTGCAGGCCCGACCGTATTTATTTGTGACGAGTGCGTCGAACTTTGCATGGACATCATCCGCGAGGAAAATAAAACCTCAATGGTGAAGTCGCGTGAAGGCGTGCCTACGCCACAGGAAATCAAGGACGTTCTTGACGATTACGTCATCGGCCAGAAAGACGCCAAGCGTGTTCTCTCGGTTGCGGTACACAATCACTACAAGCGTCTTGCACATCAGAGCAAGAGCAACGACATCGAGCTTGCGAAGTCGAACATTCTGTTGGTCGGCCCAACGGGTTGCGGCAAGACCTACCTTGCCCAGACACTCGCGCGCATCATTGATGTACCGTTTACCATGGCGGATGCAACGACGCTTACAGAAGCCGGTTATGTCGGTGAGGATGTTGAAAACATTATCCTGAAGCTGCTTCAGTCGGCCGATTATAATGTTGAACGCGCGCAGCGCGGCATTGTTTATATCGATGAAGTCGACAAAATCAGCCGCAAGTCTGATAATCCTTCGATCACCCGTGATGTATCGGGCGAAGGTGTTCAGCAAGCGCTTTTGAAGATCATGGAAGGCACTGTTGCTTCTGTTCCACCGCAGGGTGGTCGCAAGCATCCACAGCAGGAATTCCTGCAGGTGGACACGACGAATATTTTGTTCATCTGTGGCGGTGCTTTTGCCGGTCTCGACAAAATCATCTCGGCGCGCGGTGAGAAGACTTCGATTGGCTTTAGCGCAACTGTGAAGTCGGTTGACGACCGCCGCATTGGTGATGTGTTTAAAGAGCTGGAACCGGAAGATCTGCTGAAGTTCGGTCTTATTCCGGAATTCGTTGGTCGTTTGCCGGTAATCGCGACACTGGAAGATCTGGATGTTGATGCACTGGTACAGATCCTGACCGAGCCGAAGAATGCGCTCGTGAAGCAGTATCAGCGGCTGTTCGACATGGAAAATGTTGAACTGAGCTTCCACGACGATGCTTTGCGCGCAATTGCCAATAAGGCTGTTGAACGCAAGACCGGTGCACGTGGTCTGCGCTCGATCATGGAAAAGATCCTGCTCGACACCATGTTTGAGCTTCCAACGCTGGAAGGCGTGCAGGAAGTGGTCATTTCCGGTGATGTTGTGGATGGAAGCGCTCGTCCGCTTTATATCTACGCTGAGCGTCAGGAAGAAAAGGGCAATGCGTCGGCTTGACGATTTGCCGGCCTTTTTTTGTTTATCTCCTGGCAAATGCTGAATACTGGAAAAGCTTGTTATTGTACAAATCTCCGTGACAGCGCAGGATAAATGACGATTCTATGAAAGCTGCCCTGGAATCAGCTTGAATTTGGGAGTTCGACACTCCAATTATGGACCGAAGCACTGGTCATGGACTGCCTCATTATGAAAGGGGCCATAACCAGTGGCAATCGGGTCGAATGACCTGAGAAAGGACTTACAATGACGGGTATTGAACAGAAGACTCCTTTGGGTGGTTCTGGAGCGGATGGTGAAGACGGGCTGTATGCCGTCCTGCCGTTGCGCGATATCGTAGTTTTCCCGCATATGATCGTTCCGCTGTTTGTTGGACGCGAAAAGTCGATCAAGGCACTTGAAGAGGTGATGGGCGTTGATAAGCAGATTTTGCTTGCAACGCAGAAGAATGCGGCGGACGACGATCCGGCACCGGATGCAATTTATGAGATCGGCACGATCGCCAATGTGCTGCAGCTTCTCAAGCTGCCAGACGGTACCGTTAAGGTTCTCGTCGAAGGCACCGCGCGCGCCAAGGTTTCCAAGTTTACCGATCGTGAGGATTATCACGAAGCTTACGCAACTGCTCTGCCTGAGCCGGAAGAAGACGCTGTTGAGGTTGAGGCTCTGGCCCGTTCAGTGGTTTCCGATTTCGAAAACTACGTGAAGCTGAACAAGAAGATTTCGCCGGAAGTGGTTGGCGCTGCAAGCCAGATCGACGACTATTCCAAGCTCGCTGATACGGTTGCTTCGCATCTCGCAATCAAGATTCCTGAAAAGCAGGAAATGCTGTCGATTCTCTCGGTGCGTGAGCGTCTTGAGAAGGCGCTTGCTTTCATGGAATCTGAAATTTCTGTTCTTCAGGTTGAAAAGCGCATCCGTGGCCGCGTCAAGCGCCAGATGGAAAAGACCCAGCGCGAATATTACCTCAACGAGCAGATGAAGGCGATCCAGAAGGAGCTTGGTGATGGCGAGGACGGTCGCGATGAGGCGGCTGAACTCGAAGAGCGCATCAACAAGACCAAGCTTTCCAAGGAAGCACGCGAAAAGGCACAGGCTGAGCTGAAGAAGCTGCGCAGCATGAGTCCGATGTCAGCGGAAGCGACCGTTGTTCGCAATTATCTCGACTGGCTGCTGTCTATTCCTTGGGGCAAGAAGTCGAAGGTTAAGCAGGACCTGAACTTTGCTGAGGAAGTGCTTGATGACGAGCATTTCGGTCTCGACAAGGTCAAGGAGCGCATTGTCGAATATCTGGCCGTGCAGGCTCGCTCGACCAAAATCAAAGGCCCGATCCTTTGCCTCGTTGGACCTCCCGGCGTCGGTAAGACCTCGCTTGCCCGCTCGATTGCGAAGGCAACCGGTCGTGAATATGTCCGTATGTCGCTTGGTGGCGTGCGTGACGAGGCTGAAATCCGTGGTCACCGTCGCACTTACATCGGTTCGATGCCCGGCAAGGTCATCCAGTCGATGAAGAAGGCGAAGAAGTCCAACCCGCTCTTCCTGCTCGATGAAATCGACAAGATGGGCCAGGATTTCCGTGGTGATCCATCTTCGGCAATGCTTGAGGTGCTGGACCCGGAACAGAACTCAACCTTCATGGATCACTACCTTGAGGTTGAATATGATCTGTCGAACGTCATGTTCGTGACGACTGCCAATACGCTGAACATTCCGGGTCCGCTTCTGGACCGTATGGAAGTCATCCGTATTGCCGGTTACACCGAAGATGAAAAGCTCGAGATTGCCAAGCGGCACCTGCTGCCAAAGGCCATCAAGGATCATGCGCTGCAGCCGAAGGAGTTTTCGGTCACAGACGATGCGCTGCGCAACGTTATCCGTCTTTACACGCGTGAAGCCGGTGTTCGTAGCCTTGAACGTGAAATGATGACTTTAGCGCGTAAGGCCGTGACTGAGATTCTCAAATCGAAGAAGAAGTCGGTGAAGATCACCGACAAGAATCTCTCCGATTATCTCGGTGTCGAGCGTTTCCGTTATGGTCAGGCCGAAGGCGAAGATCAGGTTGGCGTTGTCACAGGTCTTGCATGGACTGAAGTGGGCGGCGAATTGCTGACCATCGAAGGCGTCATGATGCCCGGTAAGGGTCGCATGACCGTTACGGGTAACCTCCGTGATGTGATGAAGGAATCGATTTCGGCGGCGGCATCGTATGTTCGCTCGCGCGCAGTTGATTTCGGCATTGAGCCTCCGCTGTTCGATAAGCGTGACATCCACGTGCACGTGCCGGAAGGCGCAACGCCTAAGGATGGTCCATCGGCTGGTATCGCTATGGTTACGGCAATCGTCTCTGTTCTGACCGGTATTCCGGTTCGCAAGGACATTGCAATGACTGGCGAAGTGACGCTGCGTGGCCGTGTGCTGCCTATTGGTGGGTTGAAGGAAAAGCTGCTTGCTGCATTGCGTGGCGGCATCAAGAAGGTTCTGATCCCGGAAGAAAACGCCAAGGATCTGGCGGATATTCCGGACAATGTGAAGAATAATCTTGAGATCGTTCCAGTGTCGCGAGTCGGCGAAGTGCTGAAACATGCACTGGTTCGGGAGCCGCAGCCGATCGAATGGACAGAGCCAGAAACGCCTGTCGCATCCGCTCCGGTGGACGACGAAGCAGGTGTTTCGACAGCACATTAATCATTGTCTGTGCCTAATAAGCTAACAATGCCGGGCTAAAAGCCCGGCATTTCTGTGTTTAACCCCGGGTTTCCGGGGTTTTTTCGTGTTGACAGGCTTGGTTTGTCAACCGATTTGAATAAACTGCACGCAATCCGGTCGCGTTATTCGTTCCGGTAGATAAAGAAAGGAAATGCCTATGAACAAGAACGAATTGGTCGCCGCAGTAGCGGAAAAGGGCGGTTTGACTAAGGCCGACGCAGGAACTGCCGTTGACGCAGTTCTCGCAGCTGTAACCGGTGCACTCAAGGCTGGCGAAGAAGTACGTCTGCCTGGCTTCGGCGTTTTCTCCGTATCGCATCGCGCAGCGTCGACTGGCCGCAACCCTTCGACTGGTATGGAAGTTGCTATTCCTGCCCGCAACGTGCCGAAGTTCTCGGCTGGTAAGGGCCTGAAGGATGCCGTTAACGGCTAATCCAGTAAACTGACGCGGCATGATCGCGCTCAGTTATACGAGAAGGCCCGGTTTAACCGGGCTTTTTTGCTTTATAAGGGGAGGTTTTGCGATGCGATTTTATAAAATGAGTGTGGCACTTCCGACCCTCGGTTTCGCGGGGCTGCTTTTCGGTATGCAACCGGCACAGGCGGACACCTGTGATGAGCAGGTCTTTCAGGATACAAAATTCATTATCTGTACGGTGAAGGCGAAAGAAAACCTGCGTCTGTTTTGGAAGGGCGCAGAGGGTGAGCCGTATCGCAATTTCTCGAAAATTGCAGATGCTGGGGCTGCACAAGGCAAGACGCTGTCATTCGCGTTTAATGCGGGAATGTATCAGACCGATTTCACGCCGATGGGGCTTTATGTCGAGGATGGGCAGGAACTGGTTGCTGCCGATACAAAAGCGCCTCAGCGTGCGTCTGGCCCGGTTCCAAACTTCTATAAAAAGCCCAATGGCATTTTCTATTTTGATAAAGACAGCGCCGGTATTGTTTCAACCGAGCGATTTCTAAAGCGCCGACCGCAGGCGCGCTTTGCGACGCAATCCGGACCGATGCTGGTCATTGAGAACAAGCTCAACCCGATTTTGATCAAAGACTCGACGGACCGGACCCGCAGAAGCGGTGTTGGTGTTTGTGATGATGCGACCATTCGCTTCGCAATTAGCGAAGATGCGGTGAATTTCTATGATTTCGCATCGCTGTTTCGTGACGGGCTGAAATGTCCGAATGCGCTGTTCCTCGACGGCGGCGGCGGTGCTGGAATTTATAATCCTGCCATGGGGAGAAATGACATCTCATGGCATGGCGGATATGGGCCGATTGTGGGATTTGTTGAATAGAGTGCCTGAAAAAGGCGGGTTTAAAAACCCGCCTTTTTCATTCATTCAGCAGCTTCTGCTTTGCGCCCCGGACGGCGCTCCAGCAGTTCCTTGAGGAATTGGCCTGTGTAAGAGCGCTTTTCCTTCACGATGTCTTCGGGGCGCCCAACAGCGACAATCTCACCGCCGCCATCGCCGCCTTCCGGACCAAGATCGATAACCCAGTCGGCAGTCTTGATGACTTCGAGATTGTGCTCAATGACCACAACTGTATTGCCCTGTTCAACCAGTTCATGCAGCACTTCGAGAAGTTTTGCCACATCATGGAAGTGCAGGCCGGTTGTCGGTTCATCCAGAATATAGAGCGTTCGCCCGGTGGCTTTGCGTGAAAGTTCCTTGGCGAGTTTCACGCGCTGCGCTTCACCGCCAGAAAGGGTTGTGGCCTGCTGGCCTACTTTTACATAACCAAGTCCCACTTTAACGAGCGTCTCAAGCTTGTCGCGCACAGCAGGAACGGCTGTGAAGAACTCAGCTCCTTCTTCAACCGTCATATCAAGGACATCGGCAATCGACTTGCCTTTGAATTGCACTTCCAGCGTTTCGCGGTTGTAACGCTTGCCGTGACAGACATCACAAGTGACATAGACATCCGGCAGGAAGTGCATCTCGATCTTGATGACGCCATCGCCCTGACAGGCCTCGCAGCGCCCACCCTTCACGTTGAACGAAAAGCGCCCCGGCTGATAGCCGCGGGCCTTGGCCTCCGGCAGACCTGCGAACCAGTCACGGATCGGTGTGAAAGCGCCGGTATAGGTTGCCGGATTGGAGCGTGGCGTGCGGCCAATCGGTGACTGATCAATGTCGATGACTTTATCGAGGAATTCGAGGCCTTCTATACGGTCATGTTCCGCCGGATGTTCGCGCGAACCCATGATGCGACGCGAGGCAGCCTTGAACAGCGTTTCGATCAGGAAGGTGGATTTACCGCCGCCAGACACCCCGGTTACAGCGGTGAATGTACCAAGTGGAATATCCGCCGAAACATTTTTCAGATTGTTGCCGCGTGCGCCGACAACCCGGATGCGCTTGTTCTTGGTCAGTTTGCGGCGCTCAGCCGGAACTGCCACCTCCATCGCACCCGACAAATATTTGCCGGTTAGCGAGTTCGGGTTGGACATGACGTCTTTCGGCGTGCCCTGCGCGATGATCTTGCCACCATGAACACCAGCCGCCGGGCCAATATCGACCACATAATCGGCTGTCAGGATCGCATCTTCATCATGCTCGACAACGATCACGGTATTGCCGAGATCGCGTAAGTGACGAAGCGTGTCGAGAAGACGGGCATTGTCGCGCTGATGAAGGCCGATGGATGGTTCATCAAGCACGTAAAGCACGCCGGTCAGACCGGAGCCGATCTGAGAGGCAAGGCGAATACGTTGACTTTCACCGCCCGAAAGTGTGCCGGAGTTGCGCGCAAGCGTCAGATAGTCGAGGCCGACATCATTGAGGAATTCCAGACGCTCGCGGATTTCCTTCAAAATACGGGCTGCAATTTCGCGCTGCTTGTCATTGAAGCTGCCATCAATATCACGAAACCATGCATCGGCATTGCGGATCGACATGCCGGTGATTTCACCAATGTGTTTCATGCCAACTTTGACGGCCAGCGCTTCCGGCTTCAGGCGAAAGCCTTTACAAGCCGGGCAGGGCGTTGAAGACATGAAGCGCTCGATTTCCTCACGCGACCATGCCGAGTCGGTTTCTTTCCAGCGGCGTTCGAGATTGGGGATCACACCCTCAAAAGCCTTGGTGGTCTGATAGGCGCGCAGGCCATCATCATACTGGAAGGTGATTTCCTTGCCCTTGGTGCCATAGAGAATGGCAGTCTGCGCTTCATCGGAAAGATCGGACCATTTGGCACTCAGCTTGAAGCCATAGGCTTTACCGAGCGCTTCCAGCGTCTGATTGTAATAAGGTGAAGACGAACGGGCCCATGGCGCAACGGCTCCATCTTTCAGAGAGGCGGAATGATCGGGAATGATCAGGTTCGGGTCAATCGCCTGTTGCGTGCCAAGACCGTCACAGGTCGGGCATGCACCAAAGGGATTGTTGAATGAGAACAGGCGCGGTTCGATTTCGGGAATGGTGAAACCGGACACCGGACAGGCAAATTTTTCCGAAAACATAACGCGTTCATGCGTTTCATTTGCCGATTTGTTGGCGCTACCACCGGCAGATGTATCCTCGGCCAGCAATGGTTTGTCGGCGAATTCTGCGATTGCCAAACCTTCTGCCAGTTTGAGGCAGGTTTCAAGGCTGTCGGCGAGGCGGGTTCCGAGATCAGGGCGCACCACAACGCGGTCCACAACCACATCAATATCGTGCTTGTATTTCTTGTCTAGGGCTGGAACGTCAGCAATTTCGTAAAAGGTGCCATCGACCTTCACGCGCTGAAAACCCTTCTTCTGAAGCTCGGCCAATTCCTTTTTGTATTCGCCTTTACGCCCACGAACGATGGGCGCCAGGATATAAAGACGGGTGCCTTCTTCCAACGCCAGAACCCGATCAACCATCTGGCTGACAGTCTGGCTTTCAATCGGCAGGCCGGTCGCAGGCGAATAAGGCACGCCCACGCGCGCGAAGAGCAGGCGCATGTAATCGTAGATTTCGGTGACGGTGCCGACAGTTGAACGCGGATTGCGGCTCGTTGTCTTCTGTTCGATGGAAATGGCCGGGGATAGACCGTCGATCTGATCAACATCCGGCTTCTGCATCATTTCAAGGAACTGGCGCGCATAGGCCGAAAGGCTTTCGACATAGCGACGCTGGCCTTCCGCGTAGATCGTATCGAAAGCGAGCGATGATTTGCCGGAGCCTGAAAGGCCGGTCATCACGATCAGCTTGTCGCGTGGCAGATCAAGATCGACATTTTTCAGATTGTGTTCACGCGCGCCACGTATGGAAATGAATTTCTGATCGCTCATTCCGCGTCCTGCCTGTTTCGTCATGTCGTAGAGTGGCTGGCGCCGAAAAATTTATGGTGCGCCGCTCCACAATATGGGGATGAACCCTTTCAAAGGAAAGGGGCTGTTCAGTCGCTTTCTGGGTTCTAACGCCGGAACAAAGATCGAACAACCAGTCATCTGATAGGCGATACGAAATGTGAACGCAAGAGCGTTGACTGTTACTCCTGACAGGAGCAAACTATATTTGCTCGCCGGATGGAGGGACATCGCAGAATTGAAACGATGTCGACAAGAGGTCTGACTGGCTGAGTAAACGTAACAGGGAGATAGGAGCATGAGTCCACCTGACGACGTTGCATAGCTTTCATCATGATGAGAGCACAATTACTTGCAGTCTTAACTGCTTCATTTGCAAGGAATGATGCATTTTTGATTGAGACAGGTAGTTGCAGAAAATTTAAAAAATGCGCGGCAATCTGGCATCGTTGCTCAGATTTCCGAATAAATTTATCGGCGAATTACTGTCGATATAAGAGCTTAGCTCAACCCCAAGCCCTGCGCGCCTAAGAAACAGTGAGCGGCAGGGCTTAACTCTGCGAAGATTTTCCGGTTTCTATAGCGTGTCGCGTTTAATCGTATCCAATACGCTTGCTTTTTCTTCTTGTTTTACACATGCCGTTCTCGGATCGTAGGGGGAATGGAAATCAGGCCGGTGAACGAATTTCCCCGCGACGTTGGGCCTTAATTTTCCGCAACATGCTTTATCTCTCCATGTATAAAATCCGCATTAAAATCCATTTCAAGCTTGTAAATTGAACAAAACAAGAACATAAACTTCTGTGGACATTGCCGGAATTCGCCGTGCGAGCATGAGCGCGGTGGAAGTGGCTGCTGTAAGGTGATAGTTGAATTTTAGGCCAATACCTTTTGGTATTTGACATTCTTTAAAAGTAGACGCCGTTTGGCAGGGCTGAGAAGCGCGCTGGATGGGTGGATGCGAGAGATCCGGAGTAAGTTTTCAATGGCTGGTAGCGTCAACAAAGTCATTCTGATCGGCAATCTTGGTGCTGATCCAGAAATCCGCCGCCTTAATTCAGGCGATCAGATCGCCAATCTGCGTATTGCGACGTCGGAAAGCTGGCGCGACCGTCAGTCCGGTGAGCGCAAGGAACGTACCGAGTGGCATAGTGTTGTCATCTTCAATGAAAATCTTGCCAAGGTGGCAGAGCAGTATTTGAAGAAGGGGTCCAAGGTTTATATCGAGGGCGCGCTGCAGACGCGTAAGTGGCAGGATCAGAACGGTAATGATCGTTACTCGACTGAAATCGTGTTGCAGAAATTCCGGGGCGAACTTCAGATGCTTGATAGCCGCGGCGAAGGTGGTGGCGAGGGGCGGTCGTTCGGCGGCGGCGGTGGTAATCGCAACCAGATGTCGGATTATTCCGGCGGCGGAAGCGATTTTGGATCGTCCGGCCCATCCAATCAGGGTGGTGGCAGCGGCGGCGGTTTCGCGCGCGACCTTGATGATGAAATTCCATTCTGATAAAAAAGCGGGCGTCACAAGCGCCCGCTTTTTTAGTTGGATTGATTGATAAAAAGAATAATATAAGCTGCTGTTTTAGCTTATTATTATCTGTTATCGTCTCGTTGATTATTTCCATAAAATGCGCCGTAGACAGATGACTTTTGCGATCGGACTGGATGAACGAAGTGAAATGGCTTTTGGCGGAAGAGCTGATCTGCTGCATCCCCATTCGCTGGGCATTATTTTTTCCGATGTGATTTTCTGTTGGGCGCGTGTGTTGTGATGCGGGCGGATCATACTCTTAACGGGTGTTTTGTTGCTGTTGTCGGTCCCAGTGGTGCCGGTAAAGATACGATTATGGATGCGGCGCGTGAGATACTGAAAGATGATCCGCGGTTTCATTTTGTGCGGCGCGTTATCACCCGACCACAAATGCCGGGCACTGAAGATCACGATAGTCTGGACGAGGAAGCTTTTCGCAAAGCGGCAGACGAGGGTGCTTATGCGCTTCAATGGCAGGCGCATGGTTTGAGCTATGGTCTGCCGCGTTCGCTGGATACCAAACTTGCGGAAGGCACGGTTGTTATCGCCAATGTTTCGCGTCGGGTTCTGACGGATATTCGCAGACAGTATCAATCACGTTCCATCGTGCTGATAACTGCACAACCGTCCGTATTGGCTGAGCGACTGGCAGCACGTGGGCGAGAAACACGGGAACAGATCGAAAAGCGTTTGGCGCGTGAAGTGCGCTTCGATCATCAGGCTGACGACGTTGTGATGATCGATAATTCTGGAGCAGTGGCGACATCCATCGAAGCCTTCCTCGCACACTTAGAGCGGTTCCGGTTCTGATTGAATTCAGATCGGCAGCCTAAAGGGAAAACTAAGTGTCGGCGAGGGATATGTGCTTATCCTGTGATCAGCGACCTGACGCCATCTGCAACGAATTGCACGGCAAGGGCTGCCAATATGACGCCTAGCAGGCGCGTCAGGATTGAGCGGCCCGTTTCTCCGAGGAAGCGGTCAACGCGTTCTGCAAGCAACAGCACCAGATATGTAATGAGCAGGCAGGTAAATATGACCAGTAGCAGAACGGCGTGTTCTGCCGGTCCAGTGAACGAATCGGACGTCAGAACAATGGCGGAAATTGCACCCGGACCGGCTATCAGTGGTATGGCAAGCGGGAAGGCTGCGATATTGCGGATATGGTCCTTGGTGATGGCAACTTCGGCGCTCTTTTCCTTGCGCTCGGTTCGCTTTTCGAAAATCATTTCGAAGGCGATCCAGAACAGAAGCAGACCGCCTGCGACGCGAAAAGCGCCGATGCTGATGCCGAACATGCCGAGTATCTGCGCGCCAGCAATTGCAAACAGCGCCATTACCCCAAAGCCGATGATGGATGCGCGCAGCGCAACCTGTCCGCGATGGTTGCGATCCATGCCGGGCGTCAATGCAAGAAACAAAGGAGCCAGACCGGGCGGATCAATTGTGACAAGCAGGGTGACGAAGGCGCTGAAAACCGTATCGTAGAACCCCATGCTAAACGCGCCTCTTTTTTTGATATTTTTTGCCTGATTTGTGAAGCAGAGTGTAGCTGATCAAAGCCGCGCGGTCGATGTAAAGCACACGCTCAGGCAACATCATTACGCGATGTTTATGTGAATATCTTTCAAGTGCTTGATAAGATGGGCGAAATTAGCTGCTCGAATTGGCCTCGAAATTGGCGTTTTGCACCATTTTGCTCTATAAAGTGACTTTATCGATTCTGTTGAGAAAGATATCTGAATAGTGTCAGATCTAACGCCTCCACCCGGTTCCGAAGATATGAATGGCGGCCCGAGCGGCCCTACAGGTATCGAACCGATTTCCATTATTGAGGAGATGCAGCGCTCCTATCTCGATTACGCAATGAGCGTTATCGTGAGCCGTGCCCTGCCTGACGTGCGCGATGGCTTGAAGCCAGTGCATCGTCGTATTCTCCATGCCATGAACGAGATGAACCTCGCTTACAATCGCCCCTACCGAAAGTCGGCAGGTGTGATCGGTGAAGTGATGGGTAAGTACCATCCGCATGGTGACGCTTCTATTTATGACGCCTTGGTGCGTATGGCGCAGGACTTCTCCTTGCGCGATCCACTCGTGGACGGCCAGGGCAACTTCGGTTCCATCGATGGCGATCCGCCAGCGGCGATGCGTTATACCGAATGCCGTCTGGAGAAGGTCACTGAATCCCTTCTGTCGGATATCGACAAGGATACGGTTGATTTTCAGGACAACTATGATGGCCGTGAGCGGGAACCAATGGTTCTGCCAGCCCGCTTTCCGAACCTGCTTGTCAATGGTTCGGGCGGCATTGCGGTTGGTATGGCAACCAACATTCCGCCGCATAATCTGGGCGAAGTCATCGATGGCTGCGTTGCGCTGATTGAAAATCCAGCCATTGAGCTGGAAGAAATCATGGAAATTATTCCCGGCCCGGATTTTCCGACCGGTGGTATTATCCTTGGACGTGCTGGCATCAATTCTGCCTATACGACGGGTCGTGGCTCGGTCATCATGCGTGGTCGCGTGGCGATTGAACCGATGCGTGGTGATCGTGAAGCGATCATCATCACTGAAGTTCCCTATCAGGTGAACAAAGCATCGATGATCGAGAAAATGGCCGAACTGGTACGCGACAAGCGTATCGAGGGCATTTCTGATCTGCGCGATGAATCGGACCGCGATGGCTATCGCGTTGTGGTCGAGCTCAAGCGTGATGCTGTTGCGGATGTCGTGCTCAACCAGCTTTACCGCTACACGCCGCTGCAAACCTCTTTCGGCTGCAACATGGTTGCGCTGAATGGCGGCAAGCCTGAACAGCTTAATCTTCTCGATATGCTGCGCGCTTTCGTGGCGTTCCGCGAAGAAGTGGTAACGCGCCGCACCAAGTTCCTGCTCAACAAAGCGCGTGATCGCGCGCATGTGTTGGTTGGTCTGGCAATCGCAGTTGCCAATATTGACGAAATCATTGCTCTCATTCGTCGTGCGCCTGATCCGGCAACCGCGCGTGAGCAGTTGATGGAGCGTCGTTGGCCTGCTGCTGATGTGGCGCCGCTGATTCGTTTGATCGATGATCCGCGTCACAGGATCAATGAGGATAACACCTATAACCTCTCGGAAGAGCAGGCGCGTGCTATTCTTGATCTTCGCCTGCAGCGCCTGACAGCGCTCGGTCGCGAAGAAGTGGCGGATGAGCTGAACAAGATTGGCGAAGAAATTCGCGATTATCTGGATATTCTCAGCTCGCGCATTCGCGTTATGACAATCGTCAAGGAAGAGATGATTGCTGTTCGCGACGAGTTTGCCACGCCGCGCCGTACCGAGTTTGGTCTTGGTGGCGCCGAAATGGACGATGAAGACCTGATCGCTCGCGAAGATATGGTCGTGACTGTCAGCCACGCCGGTTATATCAAGCGTGTGCCGCTGGCCACTTATCGTGCACAGCGCCGTGGCGGCAAGGGCCGCTCCGGTATGGCCACCAAGGACGAGGATTTCGTAACCCGTCTGTTCGTCGCCAATACGCATACGCCGGTTCTGTTCTTCTCCTCGCGCGGTATCGTCTACAAGGAAAAAGTCTGGCGTCTGCCGGTCGGCAATCCGCAGTCGCGTGGCAAGGCGCTCATCAACATGTTGCCGTTGCAGCAGGGCGAGCGCATCACCACGATCATGCCGCTGCCGGAGGATGAGGAATCCTGGGCAAACCTCGACGTCATGTTCTCGACCACGCGTGGTACGGTTCGCCGTAACAAGCTCAGCGACTTCGTTCAGGTTAACCGTAACGGTAAGATCGCGATGAAGCTCGAAGAAGAGGGCGATGAAATCCTCTCGGTTGATACCTGTACGGAATTCGATGACGTTCTTCTGACCTGTGCTGGTGGCCAGTGCATTCGCTTCCCTGTCACTGATGTGCGCGTCTTTGCTGGTCGTAACTCGATTGGCGTGCGCGGTATCAATCTGGCAGAAGGCGATAAGGTCATCTCGATGGCTATTCTGCATCACGTTGATGCGGATGCTGCCGAACGTGCAGCTTACCTCAAGCGTTCGATTGCGGAACGCCGTGCGCAGGGTGCGGACGATGCCGATGATATTGTTGTTGTCGGTGAAGACGTCGAAAATGAAACCGAGCTTAACGACGAACGCTATCAGGAACTGAAGGCGCGTGAGCAGACCGTTCTTACCGTTAGTGAGTATGGTTATGGTAAGCGGTCTTCGTCTTATGAGTTCCGCGTTTCCGGCCGTGGTGGTAAGGGTATTCGCGCAACCGATACGTCGAAAACCGATGAAATCGGCAAGCTGGTTGCTCTGTTCCCGGTCGAGGCCAGCGATCAGATCTTGCTGGTTTCAGACGGCGGTCAGCTGATCCGTGTGCCGGTCGGCGGCATTCGTATCGCTGGACGTTCGACCAAGGGTGTCACGATCTTCAATACGGCTGACGGCGAAAAGGTCGTCTCGGTTGAGCGCATTTCGGAAACGGAAAGCGATGAAGAGAATGGCGCTGCCGAGATTGATGAAATCGCGGTTGAAGGTGATGCACCTGCAGCCGGTGGCGAAGAGTAAAAAAATGCGCTGATACGCAAGTGTCAGCGCGCTCTGTGATCCAAATGAAAAGGCCGGTGGCGGAAGCCATCGGCCTTTTTGAGATGTCAGGACTGGAGGGCACTGACGATCTTTGAAACTTTATTTAACGCGAACTCAATTTACGCACGGCGTTTAGATTAAAAGCGGCGGGACGTATGCGTTGGCGCTTTGCTTCATTCTCTTCCAGAAGCAAAACAATCGCCGATGCAGCCATTGCTACCATCATGGATAATGCCAGAAGAAATATCATCATCGCGGTATCCTTTCATTATAGATACGCTTGAGAAGCAAAAAGGTTGCAGCAAAGGTGCGCTCATGATGGTAAATCGGTTGTGAACTTGTCGTGAAATCGTGCTTCATTGCTCATTCAATTTGTTTTCTTGGTTTCTGATTTCTTTCCAATTGTGGTTGTTGTTGAAAATCTGATGAGAAAAGGCTAGCTGGTAGAAATGACGATCGCGATTTATGCGGGTTCATTCGACCCGATCACCAATGGCCATATGGATGTCCTGAAAGGCGCGCTCCGTCTTGCCGATCAGGTTATTGTTGCTATCGGCGTACATCCGGGTAAAAAACCGCTTTTCAGCTTTGAGGAGCGTGTTGCGCTTATCAACGCAAGCTCCAGCGAATTGCTTGGCGCTGATGCAAAGCGTGTGTCGGTAATTTCATTCGATGCACTGGTGATTGATGCGGCACGCAAGCATGGCGCAAAGCTTATGGTGCGCGGCCTGCGCGATGGCACCGATCTTGATTATGAAATGCAGATGGCAGGCATGAATGGGACAATGGCACCGGAATTGCAGACTGTCTTTCTGCCAGCCGATCCTGCTGTGCGCACAATTACTGCCACATTGGTTCGCCAGATTGCCTCAATGGGAGGCGACATAAAGCCCTTCGTTCCGGTTGCTGTCGCTAAAGCACTGGAAGCAAAATTCAAATCCTGATTCAGGGAGTTTCTCGGTTATGTCATTTATTCGTTCGGCGTTCGCCGCAGCCAGCATTGTTGCGTTATCTCACGGGGCTGCCTTGGCAGCGGAGACGCTTAATTTGCAGCTTAAAGATGGTAATGTTGCAATTGAGCTTGAACCAAAGCTTGCACCAAAACACGTTGCTCAGATTGAGAAGCTGGTAAAGGAAGGCGCTTATGATGGCGTTGCTTTCCACCGCGTGATTCCGGGCTTCATGGCTCAGACCGGCGATGTGAAGTTTGGTAATGTCGACAAGGGTTTCAATGCATCGCGTGTGGGTACTGGTGGCTCTGAATTGCCAAACATTCCAGCCGAATTCTCCAAGGAGCCTTTTGTGCGTGGCACGGTTGGCATGGCACGCAGCCAGGATCCAAATTCGGCCAACTCGCAATTCTTCATTATGTTCAATGACGGCGCCTTCCTGAACGGCCAGTACACTGTGGTTGGCAAGGTTGTCAGTGGCATGGATGTGGTTGATAAGATCAAAAAGGGAAGTGAATCCGACAATGGCTCGGTTGAAAACCCTGACAAAATCATCAAAGCCACAATCGAAAAGAAATAAGTTTTAAATTCAACGCGTATCCCTGTCCCAAAAACCAATCAAATTTGGGGGGATACGCTCAATAGGAGAGGCCCGATGGCTTATAAAGACCCGGAAAACACGCTCGTTCTTGAAACCACCAAGGGCAATGTCGTTCTCGAACTCTTCCCTGATCTGGCTCCCGGCCATGTCGAACGCATCAAGGAACTGGCACGCGAAGGCGCATATGACGGCGTTGTATTCCACCGTGTAATCGACGGCTTTATGGCGCAGACCGGCGACGTGAAGTTCGGCAAGACGGGTGGTGCGCATTTCAACGGCGCACGCGCTGGCATGGGCGGTTCGGATAAGCCTGACCTCAAGGCTGAATTTTCGAACACCCAGCACAAGCGCGGTACAGCTTCGATGGCTCGTTCGCAGAACCCGAATTCGGCTAACTCGCAGTTCTTTATCTGCTTTACCGATGCTCCATGGCTTGACCGTCAGTACTCCGTATGGGGTCAGGTTATCGAAGGCATGGACAATGTTGACAAGATCAAGCGTGGCGAACCTGTTACTGATCCAGACGTGATCGTCACAGCACGCATCGCTTCCGACATCTAATTCTGTCATTTCTATAGAAATATAGCGGCTCCGGTTTTGCCGGGGCCGCTCTTGCTTTGCCGAGGTTTATGATGCGTGTTGATCTTTTCGATTTCGATTTACCGGAAGAGAGTATTGCTCTGCGTCCAGCCGAGCCGCGCGATCACGCCAAGCTGTTGCGTGTGCGTCCCGGCCAGCCATTCGAAGATCGACAGGTATTTGAATTGCCTGATCTGTTGCAGCCGGGTGATGCACTGGTTTTCAACGATACAAAAGTCATTCCCGCACAGCTTGAAGGGATGCGTGAGCGCGATGGCAATATTTCGCAGGTGAGTGCGACGCTTCACATGCGTACCGGCCCGGATCGCTGGAAAGCATTTCTGCGCCCGGCCAAGCGCGTGAAAGAAGGCGATCGCATCCGTTTCGGTCATTCCGGTTCAAGCTGTTCCCTTGGAACTCTCGACGCGACCGTTGCCGAAAAGGGAGATGCGGGGGAGGTGCTGCTGGTGTTTGACCTTTCGGGTGCCATGCTCGATGAAGCCATTGCTTCCGTTGGCCATATTCCTTTGCCGCCCTATATCGCATCCAAGCGCTCTGAAGACGAGCGCGACCGCAGCGATTATCAGACTGTTTACGCGCGCGAAGAAGGCGCTGTCGCCGCACCGACTGCCGGGCTGCATTTCACACCAGAGCTGCTCAAAAAAATCCGCGAGCGTGGCATCGAAGAGCATTTCGTGACGCTGCATGTCGGGGCGGGCACATTTCTGCCGGTCAAAGCCGACGATACGACGGACCACAAGATGCATTCCGAGATCGGTTATGTTTCGCATGAGACTGCCGATGCGCTCAATGCCGTTCATGCCCGCGGTGGCCGGGTGATCTGTGTTGGTACAACATCGCTGCGTCTTATTGAGAGTGCTGCCGGTGAAGATGGCATCATTCGCCCATGGGCCGGGCCGACGGATATTTTCATCACACCGGGCTACAAGTTCCGGGCAGTCGATCTGCTGATGACCAATTTTCATCTGCCGCGCTCGACGCTCTTCATGCTTGTTTCGGCCTTCAGCGGTTTTGAAACCATGCATGAAGCTTATAAGCGCGCAATCGACACAGGCTATCGCTTTTATTCCTATGGAGACTCCAGTCTTCTTGAAAGGCAATGAAACGGTTTCCTTTTCCAGCATAATTCATTAGAGACACGGCATGACCAGCGAAAGTTTTGAATTCAAAGTGCTAGCGCGTGATGGCGCAGCCCGTCAGGGCGAAATCTCCATGCCGCGCGGCGTGGTGCGTACGCCTGCCTTCATGCCGGTTGGCACAGCCGGAACCGTTAAGGCCATGTATATGGATCAGGTGAAGGATTTGGGCGCGGATATTATCCTCGGCAACACCTACCATCTGATGCTGCGTCCGGGTGCGGAACGTGTGGCTCGTCTTGGTGGTCTGCATGAATTTGGCGGCTGGAAAGGCCCAATTCTGACCGATTCCGGCGGTTTTCAGGTCATGTCGCTCGCGCAACTGCGCAAGCTTGATGAAAATGGTGTGACTTTCCGCTCGCATATCGATGGCAAACCTTATGAAATGACGCCGGAGCGCTCCATCGAAATTCAGGGGCTGCTTGATAGCGATATTCAGATGCAGCTCGATGAATGTGTGGCGCTGCCATCACCTGAAAAGAATACCGAGCGCGCGATGGAATTGTCGCTGCGCTGGGCTGAACGCTGCAAGGTGGCATTTGGCACACAGGCTGGCAAGGCGATGTTCGGCATCGTGCAGGGCGGCGACAATGCGCGCCTGCGTGAGCGCTCGGCGGAAGCACTGAAAGCGATGGACCTCAAGGGCTATTCCGTTGGTGGTCTGGCCGTTGGTGAACCGCAGGACGTCATGCTTGAGATGCTCGAGGTGGTTTGCCCGATCCTGCCAACGGAAAAGCCACGCTATCTGATGGGCGTCGGCACGCCGGATGATATTCTCAAATCGGTGGCCCGCGGGATCGACATGTTCGATTGTGTGATGCCGACACGCGCCGGGCGTCATGGTCTGGCGTTCACACGCTTTGGCAAGGTCAACCTGCGCAATGCGCGCCATGCCGACGATCATCGTCCGCTTGATCCGGAATCAAACTGCCCGGCAACGCGTGATTACAGCCGCGCTTATCTGCATCATCTGGTGAAATCGGGTGAAGCGCTGGGTGGAATGCTTCTCACATGGAACAATCTGGCCTATTACCAGTATCTTATGCAGGGTATTCGTGCAGCGATTGCGGAAGGTCGTTTTGAAGATTTTGCAGCTGAAACGACAGCCGGATGGGAGAGGGGCGATATACCCGCTCTTTAATTTAACAAAAAACGCGCCTCATAGGCGCGTTTTTTACATGCAGCGATTAGCCTGCTTCGAGCAGCTTTTCCAAGCGGCAGATGACGGAATGGCGTTCTTCGTCGTTCACAATGTCGCAGTCGAGCAAGCGCCCGCATTCTAAGCCTGTCAGCGCCAGATAAGTAATTAAAACAAGATCATTATCGGTTGCATCTTTCAACATTCGATCCAACAAGGCTCGGTGGTAACGCCTGACCGGGATCATGAAATCCGGATTTTCGACGAGGGCAGCAAGGATGCCGCTGGCTGGCGGCTCATCATCTGCCTGAAGACGAAAAACATCAAAAAAGGCGCGTACAACCCGATTTTTATCGCCGCGTTGAAGGGTTTCCTGAACCTCCATCGCCCGTTCGTGTTCTCTCATATATTCTTCGACCACACCCTCAAGCAATTTTGCTTTTGTTGGAAACGAATAGAGCAATCCGCCCTTTGAGAGGCCCGCGCGAGCGGCAACCGCGTCGAGAGAGAGATGGGCTGGGCCGACCTCTTGGGCGAGTTCCACTGCTGCGCGCAAAATGCGCTCTCGCGAAGAGACCTTATTCTTGGTATGCAATTCCAGTGGTCTCCTGACAGTTCAATAGTTGACAATACCGTCCAGACGGTACAGTTATTTTCGACAGTTATTCAAGTAAAATACGTGCGACCAAATTGTGAGCAACAAATAGGACGCGCGCCAATGACACCCTGGAGTGCTTCCGCAATGATCAAACGCCTTATTCTGGCAATTATTTTCCTCGTGATCGTCGTGGGAGGGCTCGTCGGTTTTAACCTGTTCAGGACACAGGCGATTAAGGACTTCTTCGCCAATATGCAGCAGCCGGCCAAGACGGTTTCCACGATCACGCTGGAGCCGACGACATGGACGCCGGGCATCGAAGCCATTGGGTCGGCCAATGCAATCAATGGTGTTGACCTGACGGTTCAGGTTAGTGGCATTGTCGATAAAATCGACTTTAAAGCCAACCAGGAAGTAAAAAAGGGTACGGTCCTTCTGCAACTCGAAAACAGCATCGAGACTGCGGACCTTGTTGCTGCGAAGGCCGAGGCCGTGCTTGCAGACCAGAATCTGAAGCGTGCTGAAACCTTGCGCACGCGCGGTGTAGGTGCGGTTTCCGACGTTGATACGACGGCAGCTGCGGCGAGTGCCAAAAAGGCCGCTGTTGCAAAGATGCAGGCTGTACTTGATCAGAAGACGGTAACAGCACCGTTTACGGGTGTTATTGGTATTGCGAAGGTTGATATCGGTCAGTATCTGACACCGGGCACCGTAATCGGGACCTTGCAGGAAACCGACAAGATGCGCATCGATTTCACGGTGCCGGAACAGTCGCTGCCTGAGCTTAGGCTCGGCCAACCCGTGCAGGTTGGTCCAAGCATGGAACAGCTCAATTATAATGGCAAGATCGTTGGTATCGATCCCAAGATCGATCCTGCGAGCCGCCTGGTTTCTGTGCGTGCGGAAGTTCAGAATGACGAACCTCGTCTGACACCAGGTCAGTTTGTTCAGGTTCGTGTTGAACTGCCAAAGGAAGACAATGTGCTGGCGCTGCCACAGACTGCTGTCATTCGCAGCCTGTATGGCGACTATGTCTATGCTGTTCGTCCGGCACAGCCAAAAGAGGGCGAAAAAGCGCCTGAAGGTGATGCTAAAAAGCTGGTTGCCCAACAGGTTTTCGTCAAAATCGGCCGGAGTTATGGTGGTGTGGTTGAGATCACGGATGGCCTCAAGGCTGGCGACATCGTGATTACAGCGGGCCAGAACCGGCTTTCAGCGGGGACGCCTGTCACGATTGACAACACGGTCAATCCGATCCCAGCGGCTGACAAGTAATAGGCGAGCAAGATGAGTTTTTCCGATATTTTCATCCGGCGACCCGTACTTGCTACCGTGGTCGCTCTTATGATCATTCTTCTCGGCCTACAGGGTATCGCGCAGCTTTCTGTGCGCGAATATCCGAAAGTCGATGAGACAGTTATTACCATATCGACCGCTTATGCGGGGGCAAGCGCTGAGCTTATTCAGGGTTTCATCACCTCTCCAATTGCAGAGTCGGTGGCGACGACTGAAAACATTGATTACGTCACATCATCCAGCCGTCCATCGTCGAGCACGGTGACGGTTCAGATGAAACTGGGCGCTAATCCCGATGCGGCACTCACGGAAGTGATTGCCAAGGTTAATCAGGTTCGCGGCAATCTGCCGACTGAATCTGATGATCCCGTGATCGTCAAGGGAACCGGGCAGAGCTTCGCAACCATGTATTTGGCTGCGCAGAACCCCAATATGACCAGCGAACAGATCACTGAATATTTGCAGCGCGTCATGCAGCCGCGTATCTCCACCGTTCAGGGTGTGGCGAAGGCTGATATTCTGGGTGGTCAGGTCTATTCGATGCGCGTCTGGATTGATCCGATCCAGCTTGCCGCGCGTCAGGTTACGGCGGCTGAAGTACTGGCGGCGATTAAAGCGTCGAACTTCCTGTCTGCGCCTGGACAGACAAAAAACGAGTATGTTGCATCATCGATTACGCTTGAATCGACCTTGCAGACACCGGAAGCTTTTGGCGCAATGCCGATTAAATCAACCGGCGATCAGATTGTGCGTCTGCGCGATGTGGCGAAAGTTGAGCTTGCTGCGAAAAGTACAGATACGATTGTTTCGTTCAACGGTTCGGCCGGTACGTTCCTCGCAATTTACCCGACACCGTCTGCGAACCCGATTGATGTTGCAACGGCTTTCAAGAAAGAACTGCCGGCCATTCAAGCATCTCTGCCGGAGGGCATGACACTTGATCTCGTCTATGACGCGACCGAGCAGATCAGCTCTTCCATCAATGAAGTTTTCACCACCATTGGTGAAGCTGTCGCGATCGTTATTCTGGTCATTATCATTTTCCTTGGGTCGTTCCGCTCGGTTCTTATTCCCATTGTCACGATCCCTATTTCGCTGATTGGCGTATGCTTCTTTCTCTATGTTCTCGGGTTCTCGATCAATCTTCTGTCGCTGCTTGCGATGGTTCTGGCGATTGGTCTTGTGGTCGATGACGCGATCGTGGTGCTTGAAAATATTCACCGCCATATCGAAGAGGGATTGCGTCCGATGGATGCCGCCTTCAAGGGCATGAAGGAAATTACCGGTTCGATTATCGCGATGACGATTACGCTGGCCGCGGTGTTTGCACCGCTTGGATTTACCGGTGGTCTGACTGGTTCGCTGTTCAGAGAGTTTGCTTTCACGCTGGCCGGCGCGGTTATCATTTCCGGTATTGCAGCTCTGACGATTTCACCGATGATGTGCGCCCGTATGCTCAAACACGGTGAACCGTCCCGGTTCCAGAAAATCATCGACGAGAATTTTAAGAAGCTCGAAAAGTGGTATCATGGGATGGTATCCGGGTCGCTTAATTATCGTCCGATTACATTGATGATCGTTATTGCTCTGGTTGGGCTCACAGGCTTCCTTTTCGTGAACACCTCGACGGAACTTGCTCCTGAAGAAGATTCCGGCGCTTTGTTCTCGATGTTCCAGGCTCCGCAATATGCGACCTCTGCCTATACCAACCTCTATGCAGAACAGATTGACAGCCTGACCAAAGATTTGCCGGAACTGGATACACGCTTCCAGATCGTTGGTATGGATGGCGGAACAACATCGGGTATTGCGCTCTGGGTTCTTAAAGACTGGTCCCAACGCACGCGTTCGCAAAAGCAAATTCAGGAAGATCTGACCGCAAGATTGACCAAGGTTGCGGGCGTTGACGCATTTATTTTCGCGCCTCCGTCTCTGCCCGGTGCTGGCGGTGGCTTGCCGATTTCGATTGCGCTTCAATCCACTGGCCCATCCAGTCAGGTTTTTGAACTGGCTGAAGAAATCAAGAACGAAGCTCAGGCAACCGGACAGTATATCATTGTCCAGAACTCGATGTCCTATAATGCGCCGCAGACCACGATCACCATTGATCGTGATCGCGCTGCAACGCTTGGCGTTCAGGTTAGCGATATTGGTTCGACGCTTGGTCTTCTGACCGGCGGTGCATCGATTGCCAAGTTCGACCGCGATTCCAATAGCTATGACATCATCACGCAGGTGCCGGATGCCTATCGCTCGACCCCGGAAAAGCTCGGCGAATTCTTTGTTCGCAGTGTTTCCGGCGCAATGATTCCGTTGTCGTCGGTTATTGAAATCAAGCAAAATGCATCGCCTGCCGCTATTGAGCAGTTTAATCAGCTCAATTCCGCTACCATTTCCGCTCTGCCAATGCCTAGTGTCACGACAGGTCAGGGCCTGCAGACGCTTGTTGATCTGGCTCGCTCGAAGATGCCGGAAGGATTTTTCCTCGACTATTCCGGTCAGTCACGACTGGAAGTCGAGCAGGGCAACACGATCCTCATCGCTTTTGGCCTTGCCGTTATCGTGATCTATCTGGTGCTTGCGGCGCAGTTCGAAAGCTTCCGCGATCCGTTCATCATCATGATGTCAGTCCCGCTTTCGATTTTCGGTGCGATTGTGCCATTGAACCTTGGCCTTGGAACGCTCAACATCTACACACAGGTCGGTCTCATCACACTTGTCGGGCTGATAACCAAGCACGGCATCCTGATGGTGGAGTTCGCCAATCAGCAACGTCGCTTGCATGGTCATTCGCGTCGTGAGGCCATCATCCTCTCTGCTGAAACGCGTCTTCGGCCGATTCTGATGACCACGGCTGCCATGGCGCTCGGCGTTGTGCCGCTGATTATGGCAAGTGGTGCGGGTGCGGCCGCGCGTTACTCGATGGGGCTGGTGATCTTCACCGGTATCACAATCGGTACGGTCTTCACGCTGTTCGTGGTGCCAATGTTCTATACATTTATTGCCAAGAAGGACGTTGAAGGCGAATTCGTGCCATCGTCGGAAGATAGCAAGGAGGCTGCGGCGGCAGCCCATCACTGAAACTTGTATTGAATAATCGGATTGAGGGCGGTCACATGTGGGCCGCCCTTTTTCTTGGGATGAAGTTGCATCCCGGCTGTTACACACCATATGAGCAAGCATGATACCTTTATCCGTCCTTGATCTTTCACCCGTCCCTGAAGGCAGTAATGCAGGGCAGTCTCTGCGCAACACGCTCGAACTGGCCCAGCAGGCCGAGAAATTGGGCTTTACGCGCTATTGGCTGGCCGAGCATCACAACATGCCGGGCATTGCCAGTGCTGCAACCTCCGTTGTGATTGGCCACGTGGCAGCGGGCACATCCACCATCCGCGTTGGTGCGGGTGGAATCATGCTGCCGAACCATTCGCCACTGGTGATCGCAGAACAATTTGGTACGCTGGCCTCGCTGTTTCCGGGGCGTATTGATCTGGGGCTTGGTCGTGCGCCGGGCACCGATCAGATGACTGCGCATGCACTTCGCCGCAATCTGGAAAGCAGCGCCAATGATTTTCCGCGCGATGTCGTGGAGCTTCTCAATTATTTCAAGCCAGCCGATCCGGGGCAGCGCGTACAGGCCGTGCCGGGCGCGGGGCTGAATGTTCCTGTCTGGATTCTCGGCTCCAGCCTGTTTGGTGCGCAATTGGCTGCTATGCTGGGGCTGCCTTATAGCTTCGCCTCCCATTTTGCACCGGCTGACATGGAGCGCGCCGTCGAGCTTTATCGCGAACGTTTTGAGCCATCTGAATATCTGCAAAAGCCTTATGTCATGCTTGGGCTGAATGTCATTGCGGCGGATACGGATGAAGAAGCACATTATCTGTTCACATCGCAATTACAGGCATTTGTGAATTTGCGCAGCGGTCGTCCGGGCAAGCTGCCAGCACCTGTCGCGGGGTATCTGGAGCAGCTTGATCCCTCAGCACAAGCGCTGGTGCGCCAGATGCTGTCATGTCGTGTTGTGGGTGGCCCTGAAATCGTCGACAAGGGGATTCGCGAATTTGCTAAACGCACCGGCGCTGACGAACTGATGGTCACAGGCATGATCTATGACCATCAGAAGCGTCTTCGTTCTTATGAGATTGTCAGCAATTCGATGGCGTGAGGATCAAACTCGCGATTGATCTCGGTGAGAAGCCAGTCGCGAAAGGCTTTAACGGCAGGCGTGTTTGCGCGCGCCTGCGGTGTTACAAAGTAATAGCTGCTCGGGCTTTTGACGGTGTGCTGATAGGCCACGACAAGCTGCCCGTTTTCAATTTCGGCGCTGATCAGAAACAGCGGCATAAGCGCAATCCCAAGACCTGCGATACAAGCCTGAGAGACATTTGAGAACTGCTCAAAGCGCATTCCGCTTGCTACAGGTGCAGCAATGTCGAGGCTTTTAAACCAGTGGTTCCATGCGCCGGGGCGTGATGCCATGTTGAAAAGCGGCAGGCGTAACAGGTCCGCAGGCGAATTGACGGGATGCTGTTTCAGAAAAGCCGGGCTGCACACAGGCGCAACCGTTTCTTCCATTAAAAATGTGCAATCGGCATTGGGCCAGTCTGACTGGCCAATATGGATTGCCGCATCAAGGCCTTCGCGTTCAAAGTCGAACTGACCAATGCGGGTGGCAAAATTCAGAATAATATCCGGATATTGCGCCACAAAACGGGGAATCCGTGGGATCAGCCAGCGGGTGCCAAATGTCGGCAGGAATGCGAGATTAAGCGTCGTTCCACGCATTTGCGACATGACCTGCAATGACGCCGCACGAATGGCGGCAAGGGCAGGGCTGATCGCATGAAGATAAGCGCGCCCGGCATCGGTCAGCATAACGTGGCGGCTGGTGCGCTCAAACAGAGCGGCGCCAAGCTGTTCTTCCAGCAGAGCGATCTGACGACTGACTGCGCCTTGCGTCAGAGACAGCTCTTCCGCAGCACTCGAAAAGCTTTCATGCCGCGCCACTGCATCAAAGGCAGCAAGCGCGCTTGTTGAAGGAAGCAGGCGTCTCGAGAGCGAAATCATGATCTATTACTAAATGGAATAGATCGATGAGTAAACGTAAATTGCATGTCGAAATAGGCTGCGCCATAGTCTCTCCAACCAAATCTGAGGAGACCATTCATGTCGCGTGCCGCATTTAACTGGGAAGATCCGTTTTTGCTTGATGAACAGCTGACCGAAGACGAGCGGATGATCCGCGACTCGGCGCAGGCTTTTGCAAGCGATGTTCTGCTGCCACGCATTGAAAAAGCCTATCTGGATGAAACGACCGATCCGGACCTGTTCCGCCTTATGGGGCAGGCTGGTCTTCTTGGCGTAACGCTTCCCGAAGAATACGGCGCAGCCAATGCCGGTTATGTTTCCTATGGTCTGGTGGCGCGTGAAGTCGAGCGCATTGACTCCGGCTATCGTTCGATGATGAGCGTTCAGTCGTCGCTCGTCATGTATCCGATCTACGCTTATGGCTCAGATGAGCAGCGTAAGAAATATCTGCCGGGTCTGGTTTCCGGCGAATTGATCGGCTGCTTTGGTCTCACTGAGCCTGATGCGGGTTCCGATCCTGCGGGCATGAAAACTCGCGCCGACAAGATCGATGGCGGGTATCGCATCAGCGGTTCCAAAATGTGGATTTCCAATTCGCCGATTGCTGACGTGTTCGTAGTCTGGGCCAAGTCAACAGCGCACGACGGTGCGATCCGTGGCTTTGTGCTTGAAAAGGGCATGAAGGGTCTTTCTGCACCTAAGATTGGCGGCAAACTTTCGCTGCGCGCTTCAATCACTGGCGAAATCGTCATGGATGGTGTGGAAGTATCGGAAGATGCTTTGCTGCCGAATGTATCGGGCCTCAAGGGTCCGTTCGGCTGTCTCAACCGTGCGCGCTATGGCATTTCATGGGGTGTGCTGGGTGCGGCAGAGGATTGCTGGTTCCGCGCGCGCCAGTATGGTCTGGATCGCAAACAGTTCGACAAGCCGCTGGCTGGCACACAGCTTTACCAGAAGAAGCTCGCTGATATGCAGACTGAAATCACGCTTGGCTTGCAGGCATCTTTACGCGTTGGTCGTCTGTTTGACGAAGGCAAAATGGCGCCTGAAATGATTTCTATCGTCAAGCGCAACAATTGCGGCAAGGCGCTCGATATTGCACGGCAGGCGCGTGACATGCATGGCGGCAACGGTATTCAGATCGAGTATCACGTCATGCGCCACGCGCAAAATCTTGAAACCGTCAACACCTATGAAGGCACGCATGATGTTCATGCGCTGATTCTCGGGCGTGCGCAGACCGGCATTCAGGCCTTTTTCTGATCACCGGAAAGGTTTTGAGAAATGCAGAATACACCGCTTGCGGGTCTGAAAGTCATTGAGCTGGCCCGCATTCTGGCCGGTCCATGGGTCGGACAGACACTGTCCGACCTCGGCGCGGATGTTATCAAGGTCGAAAGCCCTGAAGGTGACGATACCCGCACATGGGGCCCGCCCTTTATCGAGGTTGAAGGCGAAAAGTCGGCCGCCTATTTCCACGCCTGCAATCGTGGCAAACAGTCGATCATCGCTGATTTTCGCACCGATGAGGGCAGGGAGCTTGTGCGCAAGCTGGTTGCCGATGCGGATGTGGTGATTGAGAATTTCAAGCTCGGCGGTCTTGATAAATACGGTCTCGATTATGAAAGCCTGAAAGCGATCAATCCACGCCTGATCTATTGCTCAATCACGGGGTTTGGCCACACCGGGCCTTATGCAGAGCGTGCGGGTTATGATTTCATGATCCAGGGCATGGGCGGTATCATGGACCTGACCGGTGAGCCGGACGGGCAACCGCAGAAGATTGGTGTGGCTTTCGCAGACATCTTTACGGGGCTTTATAGCGTCATCGCCATTCAGTCGGCGCTCATCATGCGTGAGCGCACGGGCAGGGGCCAGCATATTGATATGGCGCTGTTTGATTGTATGACAGCGGTTCTTGCCAATCAGGGCATGAACTATCTGGCATCCGGCATTTCGCCCAAACGTATGGGCAATGCGCATCCCAATATCGCGCCTTATCAAACGCTGCCTGTGTCGGATGGCTATTTCATTATCGCCTGCGGCAATGATGGTCAGTTTGCAAAGCTGACGGCTCTGCTTGGAGTTGGCGAACTGGCGAGTGATTCCCGATTTGTCACCAATTCGCTGCGCGTTGCCAATCGCGATGCTCTGACGGCTTTGTTGGAAGAGCGTACGAAGCAATGGCTACGGGATGATCTTCTGTCAGCGCTTGCCAAAGCAGGTGTGCCTGCCGGGCCGATCAACATGGTTGAGGATGTGTTTTCCGACCCGCAATTCATCGCGCGTCAGATGAGAATCGACCCAGATGGTGTTCCGGGACTTCGTACACCGATCCGATTCTCGGATGCTGAGTTAAAACTCGACAGACGTTCGCCGAAACTGGGTGAACATAGCGATAATTTATAAGAAAAGCCCGCTTCAAGCGGGCTTTTCATTTTGTTTTCGAAGATAAATCGTTGCTGCCAATCAGGCGCAAATCAAATTTTCTCAGGAAGAGAGTGGTGCGGTCGAGAAGACTCGAACTTCCACGGGTTGCCCCACAGCGACCTCAACGCTGCGCGTCTACCAATTCCGCCACGACCGCACTGTGTGGTAGAAGCTGAACACTGTCAGCGAGAGGGCATTTAGCAAATCAGTTTCGACTGCACAAGGCTATTCTTTCAGTTGAGCACAATTGATTGAATTTATTTTGTGATGCGCTTAAACGCTTGATTTTAAAATGCAAAGAACTCAGCTTAATCTGGTGGTTAACCAGATCGCGGAGCGACATTTTCAATGTAAATGATAATTCTGGAAGAGAATGGTGCGGTCGAGAAGACTCGAACTTCCACGGGTTGCCCCACAGCGACCTCAACGCTGCGCGTCTACCAATTCCGCCACGACCGCACGTGGTAGAAGCTGAACTTGTCAGCGAGGAGGCATCTAGCAAATCGATCCGACAGGCACAAGCCTATTCTTGAACTTCGCCCAATCTTTTTGAAAATAATAGAAAAATAATGAGTTATCAGCCGCTGATCCCTTGAAGGCGCTTAATGTCTTCCAGCCTTTTGACGGTTTCTGCATAGCCGATGTCGATTGCCTCAGATGCGCGGTGGAAATCTGCGAGGCCGATTTGTGCAACGGTTGGCATCAGCGACACATCCGGTGGATCGCCAGCCATACGCGCGCGTGAAATGCGGTCCTGAATGATGTTGAAAGCTTCCATCATCACACCCGTTATACCGAGGCGGTTTTCTTTGCCACCTTGTATGGCTTCGGTGAGATTTTCGCGCTGCGACTGTGCGTGTTTGATGACGGCTGCACGTCCGAACTGATCGTAATGAAGGTTCACAGCGAGAACCAAGCGTTGTTCATAGGCGCGACATACGGAGACTGGAACCGGGTTGACCAGCGCGCCATCGACCAGCACACGCTCCTGCCAGCGGACAGGCTCGAACACGCCGGGCAGTGCATAGGAAGCGCGCATGGCTTCGACTAAAGGGCCATTTGAAAGCCAGATTTCATGGCCGGTGTGCAATTCGGTGCAAACAGCCACGAAGGGGCGGTCAAGCTCCTCAAGGCGCAAGCCATCGAGATGCTCACGCATACGATTGTCAAGCTTCATGCCACCGAACAGACCACTCCCGCGAAATGTGATGTCGAGAAGATTGAACATTCGCCGCCGCGTGAGACTGCGCGCAAATTCTTCCAGTTGATCGAGCTTTCCGGCAAGATAGCATCCGCCAACCAATGCGCCGATTGAGGTGCCGGCAATCATTTCAATCTCGATCCCAGCCTCATCAAGCGCGCGCAGCACGCCAATATGCGCCCATCCACGCGCGGCGCCGCCGCCCAGAGCAAGGGCAATGCGGCGCGGCTGATGTCGCACCTGTGGCTGATTGATGATTTCTTCTTCAGGCGTCAGGGCTTGTGGATTGGCAGCCCTGCGCCTTTGACCCCATGCACGCATATCGATTAAGCACCTCTTGTTTTGATGATATTACCAAAACACGGTATCGAAACAATAAATGCTGCGATTTGAAGGCCAAGAAAAAACTTAGAGCGACCTTTGTATGTTCAACAGCAGCCCGTTAATGCTGGTGGTCGCAGGAGCCACTCAGTGACAGGCTGATCTGACCATTTTCGGACTGCACCTGGCGATAAAAGCAGGAGCGCCGACCGGTGTGGCAGGTTGGGCCATCGCCTGCGACGCGAACCTTGAGCCACAGAGCATCCTGATCGCAATCGGTGCGCAGTTCGATCACGCTTTGCAGGTTGCCGGATGTCTCGCCCTTTTTCCAAAGCGTGTTGCGGGAGCGCGACCAATAATGCGCAATCCCGGTTTCAAGCGTCAGGCGCAGCGCTTCTTCATTCATATGTGCGACCATGAGCAATTCACCATCATGCGCATCCGTCACGACGGCTGTGATGAGGCCGGAAGCGTCGAAGCGCGGCATGAAAACCGCACCTTCTTCAATCGTCTTCTTGTCGGAAGGTTGGGCAGGGAAAAAGCTCATTGTTGCGCCTGATAAATTGGTTTTACTTGCGGATAAGGCTCATGAAGCGGACCTGTTCGTTCACTTCTTCCTTAAAAGTGCCGGTAAAGGTGGTGGTGATCGTGCTTGAACCCTGCTTACGGATGCCGCGCATCGCCATGCACATATGTTCCGCGTCGATCATGACCGCAACGCCGCGTGGCTTGAGAATACGCTGAATGCTATCAGCGATCTGCGCGGTAATGCTTTCCTGCGTTTGCAGGCGACGGGCAAAAATATCAACAACGCGTGCAATCTTGGACAGGCCAAGCACCTTGCCATCAGGCAGATAGGCGACATGCGCCTTGCCGATAATTGGCACCATATGGTGTTCGCAATGCGAGAAGAAGGAAATGTCCTTCACCAACACCATATCGTTATAACCCGAGACTTCCTCAAAAGTCGTGCCCAGCACATCTTCCGGGCTCTCATCATAGCCACCAAAAAGTTCGCTATAGGATTTTGCAACACGCATGGGCGTATCGAGAAGCCCTTCACGGTCGGGATTGTCGCTGGCCCAGCGAAGAAGGGTTCGCACAGCAGCTTCTGCTTCGGCCTGTGTTGGCTTTGGCGATTCTTTGGAAACAATGGGTTCGTTATCGATCGGAAGGATGCGAGCGTCCATTCGTATTCTCCAGTAGTCTCCTTCACGGAGGAGACGAGTTAAACGGACAATACAGCGATGCGTCTTGCGAACGTGCGATGTATTGATCCGGCAACACCAAGCTGCCGGACGGATATTTGTGCGACTTCATAACCATGCGATAATCTGACCATGGCGCAGCTGCGCACTGCCTATTATATAGACAGGAAAATGCAACTTCAAACCGTTACCGGACGACAATTTTGCATTTTTATCCGGTAAGGCGGAAGGTTCATCTCAATGATAGACGATGTATATAACAAACGTATCCTTGAATTTGCAGGGAACATTGAACGACTGGGACGCATTGCGGAGCCTGATGCCGTTGCGACTGTTCATTCAAAATTGTGCGGTTCGACAGTGACTGTTTATCTCAAGATGGCGGATGGGGTGGTTACGGACTTTGCACATGAGGTGAAGGCTTGTGCTTTGGGGCAGGCGTCATCCTCGGTTATGGCGCGCAATGTGGTAGGTTGCACGGCGCAGGAATTGCGCGCTGCGCGCGATTCTATGTACAAGATGCTCAAGGAAAATGGTCCTGCACCTGACGGTCGTTTTGAAGATATGAAATATTTTGAACCGGTGCGAGACTACAAAGCCCGTCATGCTTCAACGCTTTTGACATTTGATGCAGTTGTCGACTGCATCCGTCAAATCGAGGAAAAGGTGCAGGCCGCCTGATGTGCAATTGCGGGAAAGATCATCCGGCCAAGGCTGCGATCAATAAGAAGCGACAAACCCGCAATTTTACCGATCCTTGGCGCAAAACACCGGGCAGGGTGCTGGGGACGGGTTTGATCAGACTTTACCAGCTCACGCTTTCATCCTTTATCGGCAATTCCTGCCGCCATATGCCGACCTGTTCAGAATATACCTACGAATCTGTTGCTCGTTACGGATTGTGGAACGGCAGCTGGATGGGACTTTTTCGTATCATGCGCTGTGGTCCCATGGGGACTCACGGTTTTGACCCTGTGCCAAGAGAACTTTCAGACGAATTCCGGTGGTATTTGCCCTGGCGATTCTGGCGGGTTTCATCACCCAGGCGCTGAAAAACTGTTAAAAAATGTTGATTTATTGTGTGTTGCTCAGAATTCGTTAATGATAAATCGGTTTTATCAGGAAATGCAAATCAAGTTGAGCAAGCGTCTTTTTCACGCCGCAATTCGACTTCATTTGCAATGAGTTTTCTCTTCTTGTGAGCCATCATGCATAAATTATCGTCACGCATCTCCCGGCTGATTGCAGGTGTTGCGCTTGGTGCCAGCATCTTCTGTGCAACCAACGCTATGGCCAATGTTTCATGGGTTGTGTTTGATGCCGATAGTGGCGTGATTCTTGGGCAGGATGGCTCAACCGTACAACATGCGCCTGCATCGCTTGCCAAGATGATGACCCTTTATCTGGCTTTTGAAGCCTTGAAGACCGGTCGGATTCATTGGGACGATCAGATGCCGATTTCTAAAAATGCGGCGGCAAAAGTCAGAATGAAACTCTGGCTCAAGGCAGGCGAAACCATTTCGGTTCGCGATGCGATCAGCGGTATGATTGTCGTATCTGCCAATGATGCAGCCACTGTCATGGGCGAGTATCTGGGTGGTTCAGAAGCCTCTTTTGGTCGCCTGATGACGCAGAGAGCCCGAAATCTCGGCATGAAGAGTACCTATTTCGTCAATCCATCGGGTTTGACCGGAAAGATGACGCAATTGACGACTGCACGCGATATGGCTGTGCTTGGCATGTCGCTGCGCCGTGATTTTCCAAATGAGTATGCGTTGTTTTCCCAGCGTTCCTTCGCTTACAAAGGACGTCCGTTCAACGGTCACAACAATCTGATGTATCGCTATCAGGGCGTTGATGGCATCAAGACCGGATATACGGATGTTTCGGGCTATAATCTCGTTTCCTCCGCGATCATCAATGACAAGCATCTCGTTGGCGTTGTGCTTGGTGCTGGCTCCTCGCGCGAGCGTGATGATCGCATGGCAAAGCTGCTGACACGTTTTGGCAAGGAGGACGCCGGTACCGGCGTCGACGAAATCGTGACCGCTTCGGTTCAGACACCTTTGCCTGTTATCTCGCCGCTTATGCCTGAAAAGCCAAAAGCCGATGTGATTGCCGATACGATTGACGACAATAGGATCGAGCAGGGTGATGGTGGCTTTTTGGTGAAAGCTGCGATGTCTGCATGGCGTGTTCAGGTTGGAGCGACCCCATCGCGTTCAGGTGCTGATGCGTTGCAGGCAAAATATCTGCCGGTGGTGAGCCGTCTGGTTCCGGGTACAAAAGGCGAGATTTCGCCATCGACGCGCGGTCGCAAGGTCTATCGTGTGCGCTTCACGGGCTTCAAAGATTCAGATGCAGCGCAAAAGACCTGCGTACAGCTTCAGCAGCAGGGTGTTCCCTGCCTTGCCATTCGCAACTGATTTTCTTTAGTCGTCGGAATTCTGATCGCGCTGTGATGCAGTTTGCCACGGCGCTTTTCCTTTACGTGCTGATCAAAAGAGATTAATAGCCAGTCTTCATTCAAGATTACATAGGCGTGGCTCTGTTACAGAGAGCGCGTTTCGTGAGTAAACCACCCGCAATCGTTGGCGGGACTGGATAAGGAGAATATGATGTCGAACGTTTCCATGCAGTTTCCTGATGGCTCGGTGCGCGAATATGATGCCGCAACAACCGGTGCCGAACTCGCCGAATCGATTTCCAAATCACTTGCCAAGAAAGCCGTGGCTTACGCCGTAGACGGTACCGTGCGTGATCTTTCAGATCCGCTTGGCGCTTCCGGTGCAATCGAAATTTTGACCCGTGAAGATCCTCGTGCGCTGGAACTGATCCGTCACGATACGGCGCACGTTCTGGCCGAAGCTGTGCAGGAGCTTTTTCCGGGAACACAGGTTACAATCGGTCCAGTCATTGAGAACGGCTTTTATTACGACTTTGCGCGGAATGAACCTTTCACGCCCGATGATCTGCCGGTGATTGAAAAGAAGATGCGCGAAATTATTCAGCGCAACAAGCCATTCACCAAGCAGGTGTGGTCGCGCGAGAAGGCCAAGCAGGTTTTTGCCGATAAGGGCGAAAGCTACAAGGTCGAACTTGTTGACGCGATCCCTGAAGGTCAGGATCTGAAAATCTACAATCAGGGCGAATGGTTCGATCTTTGCCGCGGTCCGCATATGGCGTCCACGGGCCAGATCGGCAATTCATTCAAGCTGATGAAGGTTGCTGGTGCCTACTGGCGCGGTGATGCCAACAATCCAATGCTGACCCGCATTTACGGTACGGCTTTCGCCAATGATGCCGATCTCAACGCTTATCTTCATATGCTTGAAGAAGCGGAGAAGCGCGATCACCGCCGTCTGGGTCGTGAAATGGACCTGTTCCATTTCCAGGAAGAGGGTCCGGGCGTTGTTTTCTGGCACGCCAAAGGCTGGCGCATGTTCCAGACGCTCGTCGCTTATATGCGCCGTCGTCTCGACAGTCATGGCTATCAGGAAGTCAATGCACCGCAGGTGCTGGACAAGTCGCTTTGGGAGACATCCGGTCACTGGGGTTGGTATCGCGACAACATGTTCAAGGTGACTGTTGCCGGTGATGATACCGACGATGATCGCGTGTTTGCATTGAAGCCTATGAACTGCCCAGGTCACGTTCAGATATTTAAGCATGGTCTTAAGTCTTACCGCGATCTGCCTATAAAGCTTGCAGAATTTGGTAATGTGCATCGCTACGAACCATCGGGGGCATTGCATGGCCTGATGCGTGTTCGCGGCTTCACGCAGGACGATGCGCATGTGTTCTGTACCGAAGAGCAGATGGCGGACGAATGCCTTCGTATCAATGATCTCATTTTGTCGGTCTATAAAGATTTCGGCTTCAAGGAGATCACGATCAAGCTTTCGACGCGTCCTGAAAAGCGCGTTGGTTCGGATGAATTGTGGGATCGCGCTGAAAGCGTGATGATGACGGTTCTTGAGCAGATCAAGGAACAGTCGGACGACATCAAGACTGGCATTCTGCCAGGTGAGGGTGCGTTCTACGGTCCGAAATTCGAATATACGCTGAAAGATGCGATTGGCCGTGAATGGCAGTGCGGAACGACACAGGTTGATTTCAACCTGCCGGAACGTTTTGGCGCTTTCTACATCGACAGCAATTCGGAAAAGACGCAGCCGGTGATGATCCATCGTGCCATTTGTGGCTCAATGGAACGCTTCCTCGGCATTCTGATCGAAAACTTCGCCGGTCACATGCCGCTGTGGTTTGCTCCGGTTCAGGTTGTTGTTGCGACGATTACCTCAGAAGCCGATGGCTATGCTGCGGAAGTTGCAGCCAAACTCAAGGCGGCAGGCTTGCAGGTCGTGACTGACACACGCAACGAGAAGATCAACTATAAGGTTCGCGAACATTCGGTTCAAAAGGTTCCGGTGATTCTCGTTTGCGGTATGCGTGAAGCGGAAGAAAAGACGGTTAATATGCGTCGTCTTGGCTCGCGCGATCAGGAATCCATGACGCTGGATGAAGCGATTGCTCGTCTGAGCGAAGAGGCCACACCGCCAGATCTCCTGCGTCTGCGCAACGCATAAACAAAAAGGCCCACTTCGAGTGGGCCTTTTCGCAATTTTACTGGAAATGCTTCAGTCCTGAGCGGCGTCGTTGTCTGTCAGTGCTTCCGACTCGCGGTTGGCGATGACTTCCACTTCTTCATTGTGGCCCGAGGTCACTTTGAAGTCGCGCTGATAAATTCGGTCTTTGTTTTTCGCGATGGCGACATAGTCACCCTCGATGAGAACCATCGATGAATAAGCGCCTGCGCTTTCACGAACCACATCACCCGAAGCATTGAGTATCGACCATGACGTGTCAGCGAGCGCTTCACCGCCTTTTTCACGCACCAGTTTTAGAATGACTTCCGCAGCGCGATGTTGAACTGTGGCTTCTGTCAGTTTGCCTGCCTCGACCCGAATATCGGCGCGAATTATCGCATTGGCCGTGCCATAATTGGAGACAACGTGATAAGTGCCGCTGTTTAGCCGGATGATGGTATCCGGTTTTACATCGGGAACGATCAGCGAGCGTTCGCTATTGTCCTCATCGGCATAGATAGAGAAGCGAACAAGGTCGCTTTTGATTTTGCCGGCATCCGGCAGGACGGCGCTTAGCTTCATTCCGCCAGCATCAAGCGTCATGACTTCATGACGAGTGCCATTGGTGAGCGTAATGCGCTTGGTTGCGCCTGCACGGCCATATGCGGCATGAACCAGATAGCTGCCTTCTGGCAGGTTGAAAACCGCGCTGCCACCCTTTGACGATGCAATCAGCGCCAATTGTCCGTCCGGGCCAACCTCTGGCGCAAAAACACGCCAGACAAGCCCAGAGGGTATATCCGGCCCATCTTGATTAAGACGGGCTTTCAGATCAAGCTCACTGGTTTTAACGAGTGGGTTGTTTTCAGGGCTGGACGGATTTGCATAGGGACTGAGTTTTGGCAGGTCGAGCTTTGGCTGCGGGAGGTCAGGCAGGCCGATTGTGCCGTTAATGTCCTGCGCAAGTGCCGGTGACGATGCAATCAGGGCAAGCGAAACAGCCGCTACAAGTGCCCTGCTGCGTGATAATTTCGTATGCTTTTTCTGAAACAGGTCTGAGCGATCTGACATGGTGATGTTTTGCACTCAAGCGCATGGCAAATTCAAGGCTAAACTGACCGTTGTGTTTCAAATTTATCATTGCGTCTAACGCATCGTCATTGATTTTAGGCTTTACACCTTCATGATGTCGCGCGAGAAGAAGTCGCCTCCATGAAGTGGAGCGATTTATGCAGATTTGAGCGATGAGGTTTCCCCCCGTGACACATCCGGTCTTTGAGTTTCTGGCGCAGCGCAGTTCCACGCCGATTTCCGCGATTTCCGAGCCAGCGCCGCAAGGTGCTGAGCTTGACGAGTTGCTGAAAGTTGCAGCCCGCGTGCCTGATCATGGCCGTTTGACGCCATGGCGCTTCATCCTGTATCGCGGTGATGTGCGCCATCAGGTTGGTGCATATCTTGCCAAGCGCGCTGATGAGCGGGAAGGGCCGTTGCCTGATAGCCGCAGGGATCAGGAGCGCGCGCGTTTTGCACGTGCGCCATTGGTTGTTGGTGTTATCTCCTCACCCGTGGCGCATGAGCGTATCCCGGAATGGGAGCAGTTTCTTTCAGCTGGTGCGGTAGCCATGAACCTTTGCACGGCAGCCAATGCGCTCGGTTATGCAACGAACTGGATTACCAACTGGTATTCGGATGATGCACCGGCTCGCACCTATCTCGGCCTTTCGCCAGACGAGCGGGTTGCGGGTTTTGTTCATATTGGAACAGCGAAAAACAAAATGCCGGAACGTCCGCGTGCAGATATGGATAAGATTGTGTCCGATTATAATGGTCCGTGGTCATCTTGATGTTGAATATTAGCAAACTTGCTTAAACGCTGGAAAACCCGATGTTTTATGAACCACAATCAGGTCATAATCTGCCTCATAATCCATTCAAGGCGATCGTTGCACCACGCCCCATCGGCTGGATCGGAACACGTTCAAAGACGGGGGCCGTAAACCTCGCACCCTATTCCTTTTTCAATGCAGTATGTGACACGCCGCCGATGATCATGTTTTCATCCAGCGGGGTGAAAGACAGCGTGACATTTATTGAGGAAACGGGTGAATTTACAGCCAGTCTGGTCAGTGATCATCTTAAAGAGCATATGAATGCAACATCGGTAAATGCCCCGCGCGGTATCAGCGAGTTTTCATATGCCGGACTGACTGCCGCCCCAAGCAAACTTATCGCAGCGCCCTTTGTAAAAGAGGCCTATGCGGCCCTTGAATGTGTGGCCGTTGAAGTTCGAAATTTGCAGGACAAAGAGGGCAGGCGAACCGATAATTACATGGTGATCGGCGAAGTTGTTGGTGTTCACATTGATGAATCCGTGCTGACAGACGGCCTGTTCGACATCCGAAAAGCCAAGCCGGTGACACGCCTTGGCTATATGGATTATGCGACCACGCAAGAGGTCTATCAGATGACCCGCCCAAAATGGGAAGATAAGTCGTGAGGAAAGGGGCTGATTAAAGCCCCTTTTTCTTCGCCTCGACCCAAATGGCTTCCATATCATCAAGCTGGGCTGATTCGAGATTGCCACCGGATTCTTTGAGCGATTTTTCGATATAATCGAAGCGGCGCTTGAACTTGTCATTGGTGGCGATCAATGCGGTTTCCGGGTCGATTTCCAGATGCCTGCCGAGGTTGACCATCGCGAAAAGAAGATCGCCATATTCCTCCTGAATATGGGCCTTGTCGTGAGATGCCATTGCCTCTTTGAGTTCTGCGGTTTCCTCGGCAATCTTGTCAAGGATGGGGGCTGCTTCAGACCAGTCGAAGCCAACCTTGGCAGCTTTTTGCTGGAGCTTTAATGCGCGCAACAGGGCAGGGAAGGCCTTCGGAATGTCATCTAGATAGCGGGTTTTCTCGACCGTTTCCAAACCAAGCTTTGCGCGGCGTTCTGCGCGCTCTGCCTTTTCCTCAGCCTTGATGCGGTTCCATGATCCCTTGGCCAGGCCTGCGCTTCTGGCTTCTTCATCGCCAAATACATGCGGGTGGCGACGGATCATTTTGCGCGTGATGGCTTCGACCACATCACCAAAGGCGAACTGGCCCTGTTCTTCCGCCATGCGCGAATGAAACACCACCTGCAACAACAGATCACCAAGCTCTTCGCGCAAATCATCCACATCATCGCGTTCGATGGCGTCGAGAACCTCATAGACCTCTTCAAGCGTATAGGGTGCAATCGATTGCGATGTCTGTTCAACGTCCCATGGGCAGCCAGTTTCTGGATCGCGCAGGGCGATCATGATTTCGAGAAGACGGTCAATATTGCGGGAAGGTTCCATCTTCGCTCCATAAAAAGTGATGAGGCACTGTTCGGGTAATTTGCGAGAATTGTATGCACCGGGTTGCAGTCCGCTTCGGTTTTGGCATAGTCAGCACAATGACCGGGATCGCATATCAAGGCGATATGTTCAACAAGCAGGTATTGAGAGAATGACGATTCTTGTAACGGGTGGTGCCGGATATATCGGTTCGCATACATGCGTGCAGTTGATTGAAGCTGGCCATGATGTTGTTGTGGTCGATAATTTTGATAACAGCAGCCCGGAATCACTCCACCGTGTAGAGAGAATTACCGGCCGGGCACCGATCCGTGAGCCGGGCGACATTCGGGATCGTGCGCTTCTTGAACAGATTATTAAGCGCCATAAATGCACGGCCGTTATTCATTTTGCTGGCCTCAAGGCCGTTGGTGAATCGAACGAAAAGCCGCTGCATTATTACGATTGTAATGTGGTTGGCACGCTGCGTTTGTTGCAGGCAATGGAAGCGACGGGTGTTAAGACACTTGTTTTCAGCTCGTCGGCAACGGTTTATGGCGAACCGGAAAAGCTGCCGATTACCGAAGACCAGCCACTTTCTGCGACTAATCCTTATGGGCGGACAAAGCTGATCATCGAAGAGATGCTGCGCGATCTTTATAACAGTGATAAGAGCTGGAAAATTGCTATTTTGCGCTATTTCAATCCGGTGGGTGCGCATGAAAGCGGTCTGATCGGTGAAGATCCCAAAGGGATTCCAAACAATCTGATGCCGATCATTGCGCAGGTGGCAACCGGTCGCCGCGAAAAGCTCCATATCTGGGGCAATGATTACGATACGCCCGATGGCACCGGCGTGCGTGATTATATTCATGTGGTTGATCTTGCGGCCGGACACCTGAAAGCACTGAAAAAGCTGGATGAACCGACGTGTTTCTCTGTCAATCTCGGGACAGGGCACGGCTACAGTGTTCTTGATGTGGTTAAGGCTTTTGAGCACGTCTCAAACCGTGAGATCAAATATGAGCTTTCACCGCGCCGTCCCGGTGATGTGGCAGAATGCTACGCTGACCCGGCTTTTGCGCGTGATTTTCTTGGCTGGACTGCTCAGAAAGATTTGCGCGAAATGTGCAAAGACATGTGGAACTGGCAATCGAAGAATCCTGACGGATACAATGTTGATTGATTTTTCAAAGCCGCTCGCTTTGGTGGAATTATGTTGCAAACTCCCTGAAAAGTGAACGGATCAGCCCTCCAGCCTGTCCTTTCGTGTTGTGCCTGCTTTTGATGGGGCTATTACAAGCGGGAAATAATTGCTGATGATGAAAGCGCCCCAACCCATTCGAAACGGGGGCTTTCAGATTGATGCGCTGAAGGACTGACGAGATAATGCGTTTTCTACCCGATAAGTTCACCTGCATGTTGATCGCAACGATTGTGCTTGCATCAGTCCTTCCTGTGCAGGGTGATTTTGCTGTTTGGTTTGCCATTGCGACCAAGGTCGCGGTGGGGCTTTTGTTCTTCCTTCATGGTGCGCGGCTATCGCGTGAAGCCGTCATTGCCGGTGTCATTCACTGGAGGCTGCATCTGGTGGTAGGCTGCGCAACATTCGTTCTTTTCCCAATTCTGGGACTTGTTGCTGGCTGGACAATTCCGGGGCTCGCGCAGTCTCCGTTTTACCTTGGTATTCTTTATCTCTGTGTTTTGCCGTCCACTGTGCAATCATCCATCGCTTTTACGTCAATGGCTGGCGGTAATGTGTCGGCAGCGATTGTTTCGGCGTCCGCATCCAATATTTTCGGTATGTTTCTGACACCATTGCTGGTGGGATTGCTTTTTGCTGTTAAAGGCAGCGGTGGAATTTCGATCGATGCGCTCCAGTCGATTTTGCTGCAATTGCTTGCGCCCTTTGTGCTGGGGCAGATTTTGCAGCCATGGATCGGTCATTTCATGCGTCGCCATAGCAAAGCGCTTGGTTTTGTCGATCGCGGTTCCATCCTTATGGTCGTCTATCTGGCTTTTAGCGAGGCCATTGTTGAAGGCCTTTGGCGCACGGTTTCGTGGAATGATCTCGGCGTGATGTTTGGTGTGAATATAATGCTTCTGGTCATCGTGATGCTGGCGACGTGGTATGGCAGCAAGTGGCTGGGCTTTCATCGTGCCGATCGTATCACCATCATGTTCTGCGGCTCCAAAAAGAGCCTTGCCAGTGGTGCGCCCATGGCAAGCGCCATCTTTGCAGGTGCGAATGTTGGCAGTGTCGTGCTGCCGCTGATGCTGTTTCACCAAATTCAGCTTATGGCCTGCGCTGTTATTGCGCGCAGGCTTGCAGAGCATAAACCCAGCGCCACGATAAAAGCAGCTGCTGCGGAGTAGGGGCCTTCGCGCATTATCTTTTTGCGGTTTGCTTGTCATACCGGGAAAGAAAATCTACAGAGAAATTCCAATCGGTCGTGTCGGGAAAGGCAAGTTTTATGGCGGACAAGAACAAAGAGACTTTCGATCAGGAAGCGCTTGCAGAAGCCTATAATCTCGCGCTTTCGCTCGAAAAATCCGGCGATCTGGATGCTGCGGCCAAAGCTTATGAGGACGTGTTGCGCATTGATCCCGACGATCATGGTGGTGCTGCGGTCCGCCTCGCAAGCATGGGGCGCGGATCCGTTCCGCCAAAAGCGCCGGATGCCTATGTGTCGACGTTGTTTGATCAGCATGCAGAGATGTTCGACACAATTCTTGTCGATCAGCTTGGCTATGATGTGCCATTGCAGTTGCGTGAAATGCTTCTCGAAATGGATGAAGAGTTTCAGGCAAAACGCATGCTGGATCTTGGCTGCGGCACCGGGCTTTCAGCCGATGCGCTTGATGATATGGCCGAACACAAGACTGGCGTTGATATTTCTGAAAACATGATCGAAGTCGCTTATGACAAAGGCGATTATGATGCGCTTTTTGTGGGCGAAGCCGTCAAGTTTCTTGAAAACACGCAGGAAGACGCCTGGGATTTGATCGTCGCGACCGATGTGCTGCCTTATATGGGGGAACTCGAAGCGTTTTTTGCGGGCGTTGCCAGGCATCTTAAGGCAGACGGATATTTCTGCTTTTCCAGCGAAACGCAAAGCGATGCGCGATTTGCGGATCGTCACTTCATGGTTGGTGATTTCCAGCGTTTTGCACATGCACAGTCTTATGTCCGCTCGCAGTTGTCTGAGCATGGAATGGACTGCATTCGCTGCGAAGATATCACTGTGCGCAGTGAGCAAGGCTCGCCAGTACCAGGGCATCTTTATATCGCTAAACGCCGCTAAAACGGCATGATGATACGTCCGATTGTTCCATAATCCATATTATGCAATTCAATCATATGACGGGGTACATTCTATTTTAAACTGCAACATGCCAATGAATTCATGTGGTTAGCCATGGAGGAAATTGGATGTCAAATTGCTATTCACAGATCAACTTGCATGAACGCCGCCG